>CAVKZS010000001.1:0-118943 GCA_963660925.1 Eubacterium sp. CAG:38
CCTCTTCACGCTGGCTGCCGCCGATCAGCTCGCCGATGCCGGGCACCAGCATATCCGCTGCGGCCACGGTCTTGCCGTCCGGGTTCTGCTTCATGTAGAAGCTCTTGATCTCCTTCGGGTAGTCGGTAACAAAGACCGGCTTCTTGAAGACGACCTCGGTCAGGTAACGTTCGTGCTCGGTCTGGATGTCCACACCCCACTCCACCGGGAACTGGAACTTCTTGTTGTTTTTCTTCAGGATCTCGATGGCGTCGGTATAGGTGATACGGCCGAACTCGCTGTTGGCCACCAGTTCCAGACGCTCGATCAGGCCCTTGTCGATGAACTTGTTGAAGAAGTCCATCTCATCGGGGCAGTTGTCGAGGACATAGCGGATGACGTACTTGGTCATGGCCTCGGCGGTGTCCATATAGCCGTTCAGGTCACAGAACGCCATCTCCGGCTCGATCATCCAGAACTCGGCGGCGTGGCGGGTGGTGAAGCTCTTCTCGGCGCGGAAAGTGGGGCCGAAGGTGTACACCTTGCCGAAAGCCATGGCCATGGCCTCAGCTTCCAGCTGGCCGGAAACGGTCAGGTTGACCGGCTTCTCGAAGAAGTCCTGCGTGTAATCCACAGTGCCGTCCTCGTTCTTGGGGACATTCTCGAGGTCGAGGGTGGTCACCCGGAACATCTCGCCGGCACCCTCGCAGTCGGATGCGGTCAGCAGCGGAGAGTGGGCGTAGACGAAGCCGTTCTCCTGAAAGAACTTGTGGATGGCGTAAGCGGCCACACTGCGGACGCGGAAGGCTGCGTTGAAGGTGTTGGTGCGGGGACGCAGGGTGGGCATGGTGCGCAGATACTCCATGCTCATCTTCTTTTTCTGCAGCGGGTACTCATCCGCCGGGCAGTCGCCCAGAATTTCCACGCTGTCGGCGTTCAACTCAAAAGGCTGCTTGGCCTGCGGGGTCAGCACGATGCGGCCCACCACGCGCAGGCTGCTGTACAGGCCGGTGTGGACGACCTGCTCATAGTTTGCCAGCTTGCCGGCTTCCAGCACGACCTGCAGGGTCTTGAAGCAGCCGCCGTCCGACAGGGCGATGAAGCCGATGTTCTTGGAGTCGCGGATGTTCTTGGCCCAGCCGCAGACCGTGACAACGGTGCCGTCGGCGGGGGTGTTCTTGTACAGCGAAACGATTTCGGTACGTTCCATGGGGTTTCTCCTCCGATCTGAAAATAAAAAAGACAGCTTTTGCCCTGAAAGTTCAGGGCGAACAAGCTGTCTTGTAATGTCCGCGGTGCCACCTGAATTACCGGAAGTGTCCGGTCGCTCGCGTGCTCATACATAAATAGAAGCACTGTCCCTGTAACGCGGGACACGCGGCGCACCTACTGGCAGCGAAAATGCTGTGGTTCAGCTTGCAGCTCCCGGGTGTTCGTTCACGCATCGTCCGCGCACGGCTCTCAGCTGCGCCGCGCTCTCTGTGGCTTCCGGTATGCGCTACTTTTCCCGATCTTGGCTTTTTAGTTCTTTTAAAATAGCACAAGCACGCCGCTTTGTCAATCAAAAATCGCGGCTCTGTCTTGCAATCCGGGCCGAAAAATGTTATATTTTAAAATGATATGTTGTGTGCTTTGTACACGTCTTGTTTCCGGGCGTTCCGGGGAGGCATCCCGCGCCGCAAACTCTCTGTCTTTTAGGAGGACACTATGACTGAAAACCAGATCCCGTACGAATCGTACGAGCAGGAAGAGGAGATCAACCTCGTCTCCCTGCTGTTCACGGTTCTGCGCAAATACCGGCAGATGGCTGCCGCTGCCCTCGTCTGCGCTGTGCTGCTCGCAGGCGTGGCCGTTGCGAAGAACATTTCTTGGAACGCCGCCATCAAAAAAGCGGAAGAAGAGGGCGATCCGACGCCCCGCACCTCGGCCCAGCAGACCTATGAAGAGGACATGGTCGATTACCGCGATGCGCAGAACAAGCACGACTCCGATGTAAAAAGCTACAACCAGCAGCTGCGCGACAACGAGCGTTCGCAGGAGACGGTGCAGTACAACATCGACAACGCCGAAGAGTACATCGAGAAGTCCGTCCTGAACAGCATCGACCCCTACAATGTCTATAATGCCCGTGCCGATATGTACGTCACCACCGACTACAAGATCCTGCCCGGCATGGACTACCAGAACCCCGACTACACCAGCTCGGTCCTGAGTGCCTATACTTCCCTGCTGAGCAACCACGAGGCCATTTCCGCCATCGCAGAGCAGTTCAACATGGAAGAGCGTTATATGCGCGAACTGGTCAGCATCTGGGGCGATAACTCCACCCGCCTGCTCTCCATCAGCATCAATGCTGCCTCCGAAGAGGATGCCGACGCCATTCTGGATGCTGTCATCACCCGTCTGAACGGTCTGTATGACACCATCGAGTCCACTGTGGGCCACCACAGCATCACCCTGCTCTCCCGCACCAGCAGCATCACCGTCTCTACCAGTCTGCGCGATCAGCAGCAGGATACCCGCGACAACCTGACCGCCCTGCAGAACCAGCTGACCAGCCTGAAGGCTGATCACGATATGCTGGAGCAGAACATCGAGAAGGCCGATCAGGATCTGGCCGCTCTTGAAGTGCCCGAAGATCCGGGCGACGGCAGCACCTCTCTCGTGAAGTTCGCCGTCATCGGCTTCGCCCTCGGCATCATTCTGGTGGCCGGCATCGCGGTCGTCAAGTTCCTGACCGCCGGCCTCGTCTACTCCGCCAAGGACCTCAAGTCCACCTGCAACCTGCCGATCCTCGGCACGCTGGCCAACGCCACGACCAAGAAGGCTTCCAAACTGGACGCCAAGCTCAACAAGATGGAGGGCCGTCCCGACGGCAGCCACGACGACGAAACGGTGCGCCTGATCGCCGCCACCATCGCCAGCCGCGCACCCAAGGCCGACCGCATCCTCATCACCGGCGACCTGCCCGCCGAGCAGCTGTCTGCCCTGACCGCCCAGCTGCAGGCTGCTGATACCCTCCGCAGCCAGAAGCTGACCTGCGCCGAGAGTGTGCTGGTCTCCTCCACCGCCGTGCTGGAAGTCAACGCCGCCGACGCTGTGGTGCTGGTGGCTGACTGCGGCTGCTCCCGTTACAGCAGCGTGAATGACCAGAAGGAGCAGATCGCTCGTCTGGGCAAGACCATTCTGGGCTGCGTGGTATACGAATAATTTTACTCATAAAAATGGCTTTCCCATTCGGGAAAGCCATTTTTATTTCAGTGCCCTTATCAGCCCCTCCGCGGCCAGCTGGCCGGCATAGAGGGCTTCATTGAGGTTGTTACCGTGGCCGCCAATCTCGATGAGCAGGCTGCCGGTGGTGAGATCCTGATTGTAGAACCGATACCCCAGCAGCACCGACCGGGTAAAGCCGGGATACCGCCCCTCCATGGCTCGTTCCCACGCTGCCGCAAAGCGGAGGTTCTGCCGCCAATTCGGGAGGTTGACCGTAGTGCCATTGTCGCTGCCGCAGATGATCATCACCTGCGCGGCCTGCCGCCCGTTGACGGTGCAGACCGGGGCCATCCGGGAACCGCTTTCGGTCTCGATGGCATCCCGGTGGACGTCCAGCACGACCTTGATGCTAGGGTACTGGGCGAGATACTGCTGCACCACAGCCCGGCTGTTGGCGTAGCTGCCGGTGTAGCTGGGGTAATCGTTCAGCGTCTCGTCGTGGAGGGTGTTCAGCCCGGCCGCATTGAGGGTGTCGGCCATCACCCGGCCCACGGCGCACATATTGAGGTTCCGGTCGGTGCTGCGGGAGCCGTCGCCCGGCGTGAACCACAGCCCCGCCGCCAGCCGGTAATCTTCGGTGGCGTGGGTGTGCATGATGAGCACCTGCGGCTCCGGGCTGTTCCACTCCACCGCAAAGGGCAGCGGGTTCTCGATCTCCGCCGCCACCTCTGCCGCCGGGACCCGCGTATTGTTCTTGATGCTGCCCGCACCGCAGGCGATGAACTTTTCGCCGCTGCCCTGCGGGTAGCTTTTTTCGAGCACCGTCCCGGCGTTTTCCGGTTTGGCCGTGTCGTCCTGCAGAGTCACGAGATACGCTTCGATCCCATTTTCAGGCAATGCCGTACTTTCGGCAGCTTCTTCTGCCGCCCCGCTCTCCGCTTCCGGCGGCGTCTCTGCGGCCTGCGAAGCGGCCTGTTCCATCGACTTCCGGCTCAAGAATAACGCCGTCTGCGCCGCCGGGAACGGCCCTGCGGCGACCGCCGCCAGCACCAGCACCACGCTGTGAGCGAATACCGTCAGCCCCAGCAGCAGCCCTGCCGCCAGCAGAAACGGAAGGGCTCGTCCCGGTTCGGCCTGCGGCCCTTCGGGTTCTGATTCGATCTTGCGGCGCACCCGGACCCCTCCCTTCCCAGAAAGCCTTGTCAGAGTGTATGCGCCGCACCGCCGTTTTAGACCTGCCATTCAGCCGGTCAGCCAGCAGAGCTGCGGGATGCTCAGGCGGGGCTGCAACGCCCGGTTGATGGCCGCGCCCAGCAAGGCCGCACCGTGAGCGATCACGCTGTCCAGCTCCCGGGGCGTCACCACGAGGTCTTTGCCCTCTTCGGCCTCCATCAGGGTCGGAATGCCCGCCGCGATCACCGGCACGCCAAGCGCGGTGCCGTCCAGATGCTTTGCGCTGCCGGGCTGGGCCGGGCAAAGCCCGGTGTCCGAAAACTGGAGCGTCCGCCCCAGCCGCTGGGGTTCCGCCGAGCAGAGGCTGTCCACGCAGATCAACGCCGCCGGGTGCAGCTCCTTCACCAGCGCGCCGGCCAACTGCCGCAGGGTCAGGCCGGTGGCGGCTGAGACTCCCGGTGCCACCGCCGCCACCGGGCGGATGCCCGGCACCGGCACCCGCTTGACCCCCATGGTGACGAAAATCTTCTGCACCGTGCGCGGGCCGAGGGCGTCGGCCGTCACCCGCCGGTTCCCGACGCCCAGAACCAGCACCGGGCCTTCGGGCGGCAGCAGGGTGCGCAGCTCCCCTGCCGCCAGCTCGATCACTTCTTCGTCCCGCTCATCCAGCACGCTGACGCTGGGTGTTTCCAGCGTCACATACCGCCCGCGGGGGCGTTCGAGGTCCTGCCGGGCGATCTCCACCCGGGTCACCGTGACGCTCCCTTTCCGTGCCGTCGCCACCCGGACGCCTGCCGCCGCTGCCCGCGACGCGGTGTAAAGCTCATCCGCCATATCCGTATAACGCATTTTTTCGCTCCTTTTTCCGGCTTTTGTCTGTTTTCGAGGCGTTCAAACGCTTTCAGTATGGGATTTTTCAAACTTTTTGAAACAAAAATCGAAAAAACGCTTGCGTTGGTACGGTAAATATGGTATCATAAGGTGCGCTGTTATAGGTAGCCAAGGAGGTGGAACGAATGCCTAACATCAAATCTCAGAAGGACCGCGTCGTGCAGGCTGCAGCTGAGCAGGCTCACAACAAGGCCATTAAGACCAACCTGAAAACAGTCGTCAAGAAGGCAGACGCTGCCATCGATGCGAATGCCGCTGACAAGGACGCAACCGTCCTGGCTGCTGTTTCCGCGATCGACAAGGCTCGCGCTAAGGGTGTCATCAAGAAGAACACCGCTTCTCGCAAGATCAGCCGTATGGCCAAGCGTGCAAACAAGAACGCTTGATCTGATTCCTGATCGCGTATTCGATTGACGAACAAAATCCCTGTACCGGAAACGGTGCAGGGATTTTTGTTTTATTCAGTTCTGATCGTGGCTTTTGCCGAACCACGAACACACCACGCCGCAGACAAGGCTGGACGTGATGCCCGCAGCGGCTGCGGTCAGCCCGCCGGTGAGGATGCCGATGGCTCCTTCCTCGGCGATGGCGGTGCGGACGCCCTTTGCCAGCAGGTGGCCGAAGCCTAGCAGCGGCACGGTGGCCCCGCACCCGGCAAACTCAGCCAGCGGTGCGTACCAGCCCAAGGCCGACAGCACCACCCCCGCCACGACGTATCCGGTCAGAATACGGGCAGGCGTCAAGCCGGTCAGATCAATGAGCAGCTGGCCGATCACGCAGATCAGCCCGCCCACCACGAACGCCCAGAAATAATTCATCGCTCTTCCCCCGTTTTCCCGCATCCCGGCCCGCGCAGCTCCACCAAGTGCGCAATGGCCGGGATGCTTTCTTTTTGCAAAAAGGTCGTCTGGCTCATCAGTGCACCTGTGGCGAGGAAAAGCACCCGCTTCAGGCTCCCGCGGGCCAGCCGGGGCAGGATGTGCCCGCAGAGCACCGCCGCGCTGCAGCCCGGGCCGGAGCCGCCGCTCTTCACGGTCTGCTCTTCGGCGTCGTAGAGCAGACAGCCGCAGTCCTGATGATTTTTCATCACGATTCCCTCGGCGGTCAGCAGCTCCCGGAACAGGCGGCTGCCGACCATGCCGAGGTCGCCGGTATAGATCACGTCGAAATCCTGCGGCGCGGTTCCGGTGTCATGAAAATAGCGCAGCAGCGTCGCGGCAGCGGCCGGTGCCATGGCCGCGCCCATGTTGTTGATGTCCTTGATCTGGTAATCCTGAACCCGCCCAAAGGTCACCGCCCCGACCCGGATGCCCTCGCCCGCCGGGTGGAGCAGGCAGGCCCCGGCAGCGGTGGCCGTCCACTGGGCCGTGGGCGTCCGGACGGTCCCATAGCTGAGCGGGGTGCGGAACTGCCGTTCTGCTGCGCAGAAGTGGCTGGACGTCATGGCCAGCAGCCCGTCGGCAAGGCCCGCACTGCACAGACAGGCCCCCAGCCCCAGCGTCTCGGCCATGGTGCTGCACGCGCCGAACACCCCGGCAAAGGGGATGCCCAGCTCCCGCAGGGCGTAATTCGAGGCCGTACACTGGGCCTGCAGGTCGCCCGAAAGCGCAAGGCTGACCTGTTTTTCGGTAGCATGGGCTTTTTTCAGGCAGAGCTTCGCTGCCCGGAGCAAAAGCTGTGCCTCCGCCGCCTCCCAGCTGGTCTGGCCCAGCAGGTTATCCGCCGTCAGCTCGTCAAAACCTGCCGCCAGCGGGCCTTCCCCCTCTTTTTTGCCGCCCACCGCCGCATAGGATGCGATGACCGGCCCTTCTGCAAAGCAAAGGGTGTCTCCGTGCCGTGCCGCCATCCAAATTTCCTCCTTTCAGGGCTGATTTTCTCTGCGTTTTGTGTTATACTATTCTTTTGTCAGGATGCCGCAATTTTTTCGCCGCTTCCCGCGTATTGTAGGTATAGACCGGATTTCGCCGGATTCCCTTGCAGTTCAGGCCGCACCGCCGGTCAGCCAGAGGAAAATGCCGTACACCACCGCCGCCAGCGTACCGTACACGATGACCGGCCCCGCGATGGTGAACATCTTGGCTCCCGTCCCCAGCACCCGCCCCTCGGCTTTGAACTCGATGGCCGCGCTGACCACCGCGTTGGCAAAGCCGGTGATGGGTACCAGCGACCCGGCCCCCGCGTGGGCGGCCAGTTTCTGATACAGCCCGAAGGTGGTCAGCACCGCCGAGAGCGCAACCAGCGTACAGCTGGTCAGGGTGCCGGCGAGGTCGGTGTCCAGCCCTTTCGCCAAGTACCACTGCCGGAGCACTTCGCCCAGCAGACAGATGCCTCCGCCGACGCCAAACGCCCAGAGGCAGTCTTTCCCCAGCGGAGAGCGCGGCCCGGCCCGCTGGACCCGCCGCGCGTATTCCTGTGCCGATAGTTTCATCCCATTCGCCTCCGGGAAGAGTGTTCCCGTTCGGGGCGCGATTATGCAAAAAGGAAGGTTTTCTATGCGTGAGTCTTATTCTCCGAACCCGCACCGCCGCCGGCTGACCCGGGCCGAAGTGCGCCGCCGTCGCCGGAACCGCGCCATCCGCCGCATCATCGGGGCCGTCCTCGTGGTCTGCGTGGCCGTGGGTGCGGTGTCTTTTGTCCTCACCCGCCGCAACGCCGTCCCCAGTGCGTCGGCGGCATCGGCTTCGTTCTCTGCCAGCTCCGCTGCGCCGGTCGAAAGTGTCAGCACCGCCGCCTCCACCGCTGCTTCGTCCGAGGCCGAAAACAGCACGCCCAGCAACGCGCTGGGCCTGACCGCTGCCGAGGCGCAGGCGATCCTGAACGACCCGCTGATGATCCTTGTCAACCACACCAACCAGATGCCGGAGAACTACACCTTCGACACCAAGGAGTGCGGCTCTTCCACCGCCGTGAACAAGACCCTGCAGACCGTGGCCTGCGACGCGTTCCTCGCCATGCAAAAAGCCGCTGCCGCCGACGGCGTGACCGTCTGGATGCAGAGCGGCTACCGGAGCGTGGCCTACCAAACCAAGCTCTATGAGCGCAAGACCCAGTATTACCGCGACAAGGGCTACGACGAAGCCACCGCCAAGGAAAAGGCCGCCGCCATCGTCAATCCGCCGGGCTACTCCGAGCACAACTGCGGCCTTGCCGCTGACCTGAACAGCCCGGAACACACCGGTCTGGACGAGGGCTTCGAGAACACCGCCGCCTTCCGCTGGCTCTGTGAACACGCAGGCGAGTACGGCTTCATCCTGCGGTACCCCAAGGGGGCCGAGGATAAGACCGAGATCACCTACGAGCCGTGGCACTGGCGGTATGTGGGTGTCGAGAATGCCGCCCGGGTCAACGCCAGCGGCCTGTGTTTTGAGGACTACATCGCCGCCGTCCAGCAGATCGCGGCCGAGGGCTGAAAAACGGGTGAAGAAACCGTAAAACTTTCGCCGCTTTGTTTGCATTTCCAGCGTCGATATGGTAAGATTAACAGTGATCTGCCGCTTTGTTGAAGCGTGGGTTTTCCACCGGCCCGGCAGACCACTTTGGAAAACGCTAAAGAAGGAATATTTCATGATGAACCGCTCGAAAATGATCGCTGCGGCCGCCACGGTCGCTTTGAGCTGCGCCCTGCTTTCCGGCTGCGGCTCTTCCGCTTCTTCCACGGCTTCCTCTTCGCAGGCAGCCTCCTCCGAGGCACCGTCCTCCACGGCCCTGTCCTCGGTGTCCAGCGTCCTGCCCGACGACGGCACCAACGGCTCCGACGAGCTGGCCGCCGATGTGGATGCCCTGCTGGAATCCAACCCCATCTCCAACCAGTTTGAGATCACCGCCATGAACATCGAGTACGACTTCGGCCTGAAAGCCGAGGACGTGGCCAGCTACAAGGGCGTCAAGAGCAACGACAACGGCGATGCCGGTCTGGTGCTGGTGATTGAACCGGCCGAGGGCAAAGCCCAGAACGTCGCCGACGCGCTGACCGCCTACAAAGAGGATCAGGTCGCCTTCTACGGCAACTACTCCGAGTTCACGCAGGCCCAGACCAACGTAGAGAATGCCGTTATCTCCGGCAACGACGACCTCGTGGTGATGGTCATTGCCTCCAACGAGTGCAGTGCAGACCTGACCAAGGCCGTGGACATCATTATCAACCAGTAACCGATCAACCTCTCCGTCATCCCTCCGGGATGCCACCTCTCCTGATAGGAGAGGCCTTGGCAGTCGATTGAAGCCAATCTGTTTGCCAAAGGCTCCCCTATTATGGGAGCTGGCGAGCGTCAGCTCGACTGAGAGGTTTTCTCTTGTAAACCAAACGAAAGGAGGCTGACGCATTGGTTTTCAGCACCATCCTGTTTTTGTTCCGCTTTTTACCCATTACGCTGGCCTTGTATTACCTCGCGCCGGCCAAACTGAAAAACACCGTTCTCTTCCTGTGCAGTCTGGTCTTTTACTGCTGGGGCGAGGTGCGGTTTTTCCCGGTCATGGTGGCCCTCATCCTCATCAACTACACCTGTGGCCTTGCCATCGAGCATTTTGATGCAAAACCGGTAGCTCGCAAGGTCTTTCTACTCATTGCACTGATCGGCAGCTTGGGGATGCTGTTCTATTTCAAGTACGCCAACTTCGTCCTCACCAGCCTGAACAGCCTGCTGGGGACAAGCTTCGCGTTCATTCAGGGCATCAGCGTTCTGCCGCTGGGCATCAGCTTCTACACCTTCCAGACGCTCTCCTATTCCATCGACGTCTACCGCCGGGATGTGAAGGCCGAGCGGAACATCATTGACTTCGGTGCCTATGTTGTCATGTTCCCCCAGCTGATCGCCGGCCCCATCGTGAAATACCGGGATGTCTCGGCCCAGCTCCACGTTTACAAGGGCCGCTATTCGCTGAAACAAATTGAAGAGGGCATGACCCTCTTCACCTTTGGTCTGGCGAAAAAGGTCCTTCTGGCCGACGCCATCGGCGCGCTCTGGACCGACATCATCGGCATCGCGGACAGCCCTTCCACCACCTTCGTAGGCCTTGCCAATGCGTCCACCCCGCTGGTCTGGCTGGGCGTGATCGCCTATTCGCTCCAGCTGTATTTTGATTTTTCCGGTTATTCAATGATGGGCATCGGCATGGGCAAGATGCTGGGCTTTGATTTCCCCCAGAACTTCAACTACCCTTATATTTCCTCTTCCATCACCGAGTTCTGGCGGCGTTGGCACATGACCCTCTCGGGCTGGTTCCGGGAGTATGTGTATATCCCGCTGGGCGGCAACCGCAAGGGCCTGAAGCGGCAGATCCTGAACCTTTTCATCGTCGAGCTGCTCACCGGCATCTGGCACGGTGCCAACTGGAACTTCATCTGCTGGGGCCTGTACTATTTTGTGCTGCTGGCGATCGAAAAGCTCTTTCTCCTGCCCTACCTGCAAAAAGGCAAGGTCTGGCCCCACATCTACACCATGTTTCTCGTGGTGGTGGGCTGGGCCATGTTTGTTGGCAACGACGCAGGCGTGGACTTCGGTCTGCTGTTCCAGAAGCTCTTCGTGCCTTCCGGCGGCGTGTCGCCCCTCTACTTCCTGCGCAACTACGGCGTTCTGCTGGCCGTCTCGGTGGTCTGCTGCACGCCCCTCATCGAAAAACTCTGGGACCTGCTGCGCCGCCGCACCCTGACCCGGGTGCTGACCATCCTGCTGCTGCTCGTCGTCTCGACGGCCTATGTAGTCGGCAGCACCAACAGCCCGTTCCTGTATTTCAATTTCTGAGGGAGGCAGAACGATGCACAAGAATAAAATCGCTTCCCTGAAACAGTATCCGGTGCTTCTGGCGTTCAGCCTGTTTTTTGTGGGGCTGTTCGTGCTGGACCTTGTCACGCCCGACCGGGCATACAGCGAGCTGGAAAACACCACCCTCACCCAGCGGCCGACGCTCTCCAATGTTTCCGCTTCCGGGCTGAACAGCTACTTTACCTCCTATACGAAATACGTCAAGGATCAGGTATTCGGCCGCGACCAGTGGATCAGCCTGCAGAGCATGGTCGAGACGACCCTGTTCCAGAAAGAGCAGAGCGGCGGCATCCTGCTGGGGAAAGACCACATGATGTTCCCCCGCACCTACGGCCTCGTTTCCAGCGAGACCCGCACCCTGCCCAAGAACACTGCCGCGCTCGAGTCCCTCTGCCAGCGGTATCCGGGCAAGGTCAACGTGATGCTGGTGCCCGCGGCGTCGGCGATCTACCCCGAAAAGGTGCCTGCAAACGCGCCGCTTCTCGACGAGGACAAGTATCTCGACCAGCTTTCGGAGAGTGTACAGGCTGCCGGAGGCCGGTTTGTGGACGTACGGAGCGTTCTGTCCGACCACAAGAACGAATATCTATATTACCGCACCGACCATCACTGGACAACGCTGGGGGCCTACTACGCTTACACCCAGCTCTGCGATGCCCTGCATCTGACGCCTTTTGACCGGGACGCCCACACCGCGCTGACGGCCGAGAACTTCTACGGCACCCACTACGCGAAGGCCCGGACATGGAACGCTGAGCCGGACACCATCACTTACTACGACCTGCAAAACTCGCTGACCATCTACACCGTCACCGGGCCGGGCCAGCCTGCCGAGGGCACCACCACCGGCCTCTACGATACCGACAAGCTCAGCGTCTACGACAAATACGCCATGTTCCTCCACGGCAACAACGGCCTGAGCCGGATCGAGGGCGACGGTACCGGAAAGATCCTCGTCATCAAGGACAGTTTCGCCAACAGCTTTGTTCCCTACCTGACCGCGAACTACGCCGCTATTGACATTGTGGACTTCCGGAATTATAACTATGGTCTGGATCAGCTGATCGCCGACAACGATTACGACGCAGTCCTTGTGCTGTACAGCTTCGACAGTTTCAAGAGCGACCCGTACCTTTACCGAGCCGGCGTCGCAGGCTGACCGCGAGTGGGAAACAATTTCCAAATAATTGCAGACTTTTTTCACAAACTTTTCTCTCGTTTTTCATACTAATCACCAGTTTTTTCCGATTTGAGCCCCAAACTCTTGCGGAAAAACAACGATTGTAGTAGAATGACATTATAAGAAGGAGTAATGAATCGTATGACTCAGAACTTGAATCTTCCCGCCAATTTCACCCCTCTCACCAACGAGGAAATGACCTATACCGAGGGTGGTTCCCTCAGTGCACTTGCATTCCTGCAAGGCACGGCCACCGTGGTCGGTGCACTGGTGCTGGGTTCCAGCTTTATCTGGGGTGTTTCTCAGATCAAGAACTGGCTGGATGAGCCGGACAACACGGACGGCAACTTCTTTACCGTGGCAGGGCGTGCCATCGACGACATCGGCGAAGACATGAGCCAGTCCCCCGCGAACTTCCTGCGCGACACCGTGGCCATTGCGACCATGGTCGCTGTCGTGGCTGTTCCGGTGGGTGCTGTCATTTCCTTCGCACAGGATCACGCCTATTAACATCAGCTGAAACAGTGCCTTTGACACTGTTTGGGATTCATCATTAAGAGGGGATATCATTATGAAAGCAACAAAAGAACTTCTGATGCCAGAAAGTTATGCGGTTTTGACAGATGATGAGATGACCTATGCGCAAGGTGGCGCACAAAATGGCGGTTATTATGACCCCGATCAGGAGGCCGCTGCCGCTTTGGGTTATCTTATTGGTTTAAGCATTTCTTTTGGTAATTATGTTTGGGCTCTTACTAAAACGCGCGACTGGATCAAAGAGAACAAATCTGACCGTACCGTTGGTCAGATGATTTCAAAAGGTTTAGACGATACATTTGCTTACATGAATTCTTCTATTGGTAATGCTATTGTTGGTATCTATACGATACCCAACTTTATCGGATGGTCCACTATGCTACTTCCGGTTACTGTTATTGCATGGGTAACTGCATAATCACTTTGTTTAAAGCGATGGTTGGTTCACATCGTTTGGGAATTATTGCTTACAAAGGAGTATTATTATGGAAAAGAAAATGATGATGCCCGCGAACTACAACGTCATGAACGAAGAGGAAATGACCTATACCAATGGTGGTGCAGGTTTTCCTTGGGTTGCGCGAGCAACGCTTAGCTTGATTTATACTGGTGTTTCTATCTATAATGAGGTTTGGGCAGCCAAAAATATCAAAAACTTTGTAGACAAGCATAACGGTCAGAACACTTCTGATACATTGACTGCCGGCGTTAACCAGTTCAAAGATTATGTCAATAAAGATCTCAAGAGTGCTGTAATTGGCGTCTATTCTGTTTGGAATCAGTTGTTCTGGTGGCCTGTTACTGGTCTTTACTGCCTGCTTGCTTGATATTATCTTTGCGTTTTTAAAGCGTACTCATTTACTCGGATTATGTTTTTCCCGTGGATAATTTTTTAATATAGCCGCTTGTTTATGGAGGTATCCAATATGGCATATACAATGGCGTTTCCTACAAGTTATAATGTCGTGTCCGAAGATGAAATGACTTATATTTCTGGTGGTGCCACCACCGTTCAAGCTCTTTGCGCTTGGTTTGTTCCTTTCTATGGTTGGTACAAGGGTATTACCGCAGTCCGTGATTATCGTAAAGCTCATCCAGACGATTGGACTACAACTGGTCTTGATGCTCTTGCTAACGATATGGATAAAAGTACGACTAATATGTTCTATGATATTGGTTGCGCTGTACCTGTTATCAGTTCGTGCCTTAGTATTGTTTGGTTAATTCCTAACGCATTTATTGTCTTTGGTACCTAATAAGACCTATGGGTAGTAAGCGATAGGATATTTTGAGTATTTCTCTTCGGCGGATTTCACGAATTTTCACAGAATACTTACTATATTTTTCTTTTTCGTTAATTTTCGCATACATAGTCAAAAGGGGCTGTTGCAACAGCCCCTTTTGATGTATCTCAGTTTAGTTGTGCCTTATAAAATTCACGTTCTTTCTCTGCAATCCCTAGAATATCCATTGCCTTATCCACCGAGACGTCCAGATTCTTTACAACATTGAGAATCGCATTGAGTGTTGCCGTCTGTGTACCAATCTCTTTGCCAATTTCCTTGCCAATCTCTTCACCGCGCTTGATACCCATCTGTTCTCCACGCTTAAAACCAGTTTCAATCACACCTTGGCTCAGGTTGCACATACCAAGCACCTCGCTTTCCAAACGCTGTGTCATCGGAAGATGAAACTCTTCCTGTAAAATTTCTTTTTTCTCTTTCGCGGAACGTTCATTCGAGAGAAGGACTTCCAGAAATTTCAGAACGCCTGCGTGATTTTCCTGTTCCGGCTCACCCAGACAGATCATGATCGCGCTCAGCAGATCATAATTCTGCACGGGTTCTTCTACCTGACCCACGATTGGCTTCTGCTGTACTGAGTACTGCATGATCGTATTCTGCCGCTCTGCGGGCGGATTCATGCACACCCAGATCGAATAGACCTTCTTGATCTTTCCATATTCCGAATGGGTAAAATCCGTTCCGTACTGTGCTGAGATCATCCGGCTGCAATAATACAGAGCACGTTTCAGCAGCGGATATCCCGGATTGTACTTGTTCTGCGCTTCCAGATTGATGATAAGACCAATCGTTCCATCCCCGGTGGGTGCAGTGGCATAAAACCGGATATCATACCGCACCGTCCCTTCGGTCAGGGTCGCGTCCTCGGTATTGCTGCCGTGGATGTTTTTATCCGTGGCCGGATTCGTATCGTCCGGGTTCACCCCGACAGTTCCGATCTGCGGTTCGTCCTCGATGTACTTCTCCGCAATTTCCTGCACCGTACAGTTCCGGTATTCTTCCACGCACCCCTGCATGATGGTCGCTAGGATGAGCTTGTTTGCCAGAAGCCTCTTGACCGCTTCATCGTATCGTGCTTCGATGCTGGTCCGTTCGATCTGATGCCCCAGATAGCTTTCTTCCTGCATGGCAAGCCCTCCCTTCTTCTGCTTCTATTATAGTGGATTTCAAACCTTCCTGCAAGAGCGAGATTTTTTCACAAAAACAGGCGGCCACAACCCATTCCGGTCATGGCCGCCTGTTGTATTTTATTGCCTTCGGCTTCGCTGCGGATCAGCTGTTGAACATATCCTTCAGCCTCTTGAAGAAGCCTTTGCGCTGTTCGTAGTTGTCATCCTTGAGGGTGCCCTCGAACTTTTTCAGGGCATCGCGCTGGGCCTTGTTCAGCTTCTTGGGGATCTCGACCTCGCACTTGACGTACATATCGCCGCGTCCACGGCCGTTCAGGTACTGGATGCCCTTGCCGCGCAGACGGAAGGTCGTGCCGCTCTGGGTGCCTTCGGGGACGGTGTACTCCACCTTGCCGTCGATGGACGGGACGGTAATGCTGTCGCCCAGAACCGCCTGACTGTAAGTGATGGGCACCGTGACCCAGACATCGTAGCCGTCGCGCTGGAACAGCGGATCGGGCCGGACGGTGACCATCACGATGACATCACCTGCGGGGCCGCCGTTGGCACCTGCATCGCCCATGCCGCGCAGTGCAAAGCTCTGATCGTCGTCGATGCCCATGGGGATGGACACCTCCAGCGTCTTCTTTGTAGCTGTCTTGCCGCTGCCGTGGCAGACCTTGCAGGGGTTCTTGACCAGCTTGCCCTTGCCGCCGCAGCGGGAGCAGGGCTGCTGGGTCTGCATCACGCCGAAGGGCGTGCGCTGCTGGCGGATCACATAACCGCGGCCGCCGCAGTCCGGGCAGGTCTCGGGGCTGGAGCCTGCGGCACAGCCGGTGCCGTGACACTCGGTGCACTCCTGCTGGCGGGTAATGGTGATGTTCTTCTTGCAGCCATGCACGGCCTCGTCAAAGGACAGGGTGATCCGGACCCGGATATTCTGACCCTTGCGGGGTGCATTGGGGTTCGACTGGCGGGACGAGCCGCCAAAGCCGCCGAAGCCGCCGCCGAAAATATCACCGAAGATGTCGCCGAGGTCCACACCGTCGCCGCCAAAGCCGCCGAAGCCGCCTGCACCTGCTCCGCCGCCGTTCTGGGCTGCGTAGCTGGGATCTACACCGGCAAAGCCGTACTGATCGTAAAGCTGACGCTTCTTCGGATCCGACAGGACTTCGTTGGCCTCATTGATCTCCTTGAACTTTTCCTCGGCGGCTTTGTCGCCGGGGTTATAGTCCGGGTGGTACTTCATCGCCAGCTTGCGGTAAGCTTTCTTGATCTCCGCATCCGTGGCGGTCTTGGACACCCCCAGCACTTCGTAATAATCACGCTTTTCCTGTGCCATAATCTATCCACTCACCTCTCAGGAACTTGCAACCTCTCGTTTCAGCAGCGCACTGCTGTTTTGTTTGCTGAGAGGTTAAACCAGCAAAGGCCGCCCCGGAAAAACCGGAGCGGCTTTTGCTCTATGCGCGTGTACCCGCCGGTTGGTCGGGGATCACGCCGCTTGTGTCAAAGCTTAGACTTCCTTGAAGTCTGCGTCAACCACGCCGTCATCGTTGGGCTTCTGCTGGTTGTTGGTGCCTGCATCGGGGCCGGGCTGTGCGCCTGCGGCCTGCTGTGCGGCGGCAGCTGCCTGATACATCTTCTCAAAGACGTGGCTCAGCTCATCCTGCTTTGCCTTGATGTCGTCGATGGAGCCGGACTGCACAGCGGTCTTGAGGTCGGCCAACTTTGCCTCAGCCTCACTCTTGACGTCAGCAGGCATCTTGTCGCCGTTCTCTTTCAGCATCTTCTCGGTCTGGAAGACCATCTGGTCGGCACCGTTGCGGATATCGACCTCTTCGCGCTTCTTCTTATCGTCGGCAGCGAACTGCTCGGCTTCCTTCACAGCCTTGTCGATGTCCTCCTTGGACATATTGGTGGAAGCAGTGATGGTGATGTTCTGCTCCTTGCCGGTGCCCAGATCCTTTGCGCTGACCTTCACGATGCCGTTGGCATCGATATCGAAGGTGACTTCGATCTGAGGCACACCACGGGGAGCCGGAGCAATGCCGTCCAGGTGGAAGACACCGAGACTCTTGTTGTCGCGTGCGAACTCACGCTCGCCCTGCAGGACATTGATCTCAACCGAGGGCTGGTTATCCGCAGCGGTCGAGAAGACCTGACTCTTGTGGGTCGGGATGGTGGTGTTGCGCTCGATGATCTTGGTGCAGACGCCACCCAGAGTCTCAATACCGAGGCTCAGCGGGGTGACATCCAGCAGCAGCAGGCCCTTGACATCGCCCTGCAGGACGCCGCCCTGAATGGCAGCACCGACAGCCACGCACTCATCGGGGTTGATACCCTTGAAGGGCTCGCAGTTCAGCTCTTTCTTAACGGCATCGTAGACAGCGGGGATACGGGTGGAACCACCGACCATCAGGACCTTCTTCAGGTCGGATGCACGCAGGCCTGCATCCTGCAGAGCCTTGCGGACAGGGGTCATGGTGCGGTCAACCAGATCCGCGGTCAGTTCATTGAACTTTGCGCGGGTCAGGGTCATATCCAGATGCTTGGGGCCGGTAGCGTCGGCGGTGATGAAGGGCAGGTTGATCTGGGTGCTCATGGCACTGGACAGCTCGATCTTTGCCTTCTCAGCAGCTTCCTTCAGACGCTGAGCAGCCATCTTGTCCTTGCGCAGATCGATGCCGTTCTCGGTCTGGAAGGCATCTGCCATCCAGTTGATGATCCGCTCATCGAAGTCGTCGCCGCCCAGATGGGTATCACCATTGGTGGCCAGAACTTCGGTAACGCCGTCGCCCATCTCGATGATGGAGACATCGAAGGTGCCGCCGCCCAGATCGTAGACCATGATCTTCTGGTCTTCCTCTTTATCAATGCCGTATGCCAAAGAAGCGGCAGTCGGCTCGTTGATGATACGCTTGACGTTCAGGCCTGCGATGGTGCCTGCGTCCTTGGTGGCCTGACGCTGGCTGTCGTTGAAGTAAGCAGGAACGGTGATGACGGCCTCAGTGACCGGCTCGCCCAGATAAGCCTCGGCATCTGCCTTCAGCTTCTGCAGGATCATTGCACTGATCTGCTGGGGAGTGTACTCCTTGCCGTTCAGGGTCACCTTGTGATCGGTGCCCATCTGACGCTTGATGGAAGAAACGGTGTTCTCGGGGTTGGTGATGGCCTGACGCTTTGCGACCTGACCCACCAGACGATCGCCGGTCTTGGTGAAGCCGACGACAGACGGGGTGGTGCGGGCACCCTCAGAGTTTGCGATGACGACGGGCTCGCCGCCCTCCATAACAGCCACGCAGCTGTTGGTAGTACCAAGGTCGATACCAATAATCTTACTCATAAATGAAGACTCCTCTCAAATGATCTTGTTTATCTCATGCTTAGAGTGAAAAGCGGATGTTTATTTGAACGCCCTTCCGAGCGGGGGAACCAATTACTCGGCGACCACGACGGTAGCGTGGCGGACGATCTTCTCGCCCAGCTTGTAACCCTTCTGGTAGACGGTCACCACCGTGCCGCTCTCCTGTCCCTCCTGTGCGGGGACCTGCTGCACGGCGTTCATGAAGTTGGGATCGAAGGGCTTGCCCAGCGTCTCGATCTCTTCCACATGGAGAGTTTCCAGTGCTTTGGCGGCCTTGTCCAGCGTCATGGTCACGCCCTTCTTGTAGTTCTCGTCGGTGGTCGGTGCATTGGCGGCCATCTCGAGGGTATCCAGAATGGGGATGATCTGATTCACGGCGAAGGACACGCCGTCGTTGAATTTCTGGTCGGCTTCGCGGGTGGAACGCTTGCGGTAGTTCTCGTACTCGGCAGCCATCCGGAGCAGCTGATCCTTGGCCTGCGCCGCGTTCTTTTCGGCGGCGTCCAGCTTGGCTTTCACTGCGTCCATCTCGCGGGCTTTCTTGTTGAACCAGCCGTCCTTTTTCTTGGCGTCGGCCTTCTCGCTCTCCTCTTCGGGAGCTGCGGCGGTCTCTGCTTCGGCTTCCGGTGCGGCCTGCTGTGCAGCCTTGGTCTCCTCAGCGGGGGCCTCTTCGGTCTGCGCAGTCTTCTTTGTCTCTTCGGTCATTCCAGATCCTCCTTATAGATCACAGTCCGCCGGGGTGCGGCTGCCTGCGGGGTATCTTTTCGTTTGCCGCTCATTCCTTCGCCGAGTTGATCGGCAAAGGTGTGAAGCAGCGGCATCAGCTTCTGGAAAGGCATCCGGGTCGGGCCGATCAATGCGATCGAACCCCACAGCCCGCCGCCGACCAGATAGCGGTCGCTGACGATGCACAGGCCGGGGATCTGCGGCTCAAGATCCTCGCCCAGCAGAATGCTTTCGTTCCGCTCCGCCGGCGGTGCAATGAGCCGTGCGGCCTCTTCCTCGTCATTCAACAGGGAGAGGATCGCGCCCACCTTACCGTCCAGCTGCGGCCAGTCCAGCAGGTACTGCTCACCGCCGAGGAAAACGTGCGGTGTGGTCGAATCCTGCAGGATCGCTGCCGCTGCGCTGATGACCGGAACCAGTTCCGGATCGATCTGCGCACACATCTCCGCCAGCAGCCGTGCCGACAGATCCACCGGAGCCACGAAGGTCAGATTCCGGTTGAGCAGTGCGGCCAGTGCCGCGGCGTTCTCCCGCGACAGGCCGGTGCGCACCCGGGCGACCCGGGTCCGGACGTAGCCCGCCGTGGTGACGGCCAGCACCGCCGCCGCGCTGCGGCCCACCTGAACCACTTCATAGTGGGCGATGCAGAGGTCCTCGGCACACGGAGTGCTGACCGCGGCCGTACAGCCGCTGATCTGGGCCAACGCTTTGGCCGCGCCCTGTGCCAGCTTTTCCGGCTCGTGGTCGAGGCTTGCGAACACCGCATCCACACGGGCGCGGGTCACACGGTCCAGCGGCTGATCGTCGGTCAGCAGATTATCGAGATAGTAACGGTAGCCTTTTGCACTGGGAACCCGGCCCGCGCTGGTGTGGGGCTGCTCCAGCAGCCCGAGCTTGGTCAGCGCAGCCATCTCGTTGCGCAGGGTCGCGCTGGAAACTGCCATATCGAAGTAGTTTGCCAACACGCTGCTGCCAACCGGCTCCCCCTCGAGGCCATACAGTGCCACGATCGCCTGCAAGACTCGCTGCTTGCGTGCATCCATCGTCATAGCACCTGCCTCCTTTTGGATTCTCTTGTTTGTTTTTGTTTCTTTAGCACTCCATCTTCCTGAGTGCTAAGACCATTATAATCAATTTTTCTGCCCTGTCAAGCCCTTTGCGAAAATGTTTTAAAAGATTCATAAATTGGTCATAACCCGCGAAAAGCGAAAGCCCTTCCGCGCGGAAGGGCTTTCGCTTTTATAATAAGGTATCATTCTTCCATCTGCCGGGCCAGAAATGCAGCCGCAACTGCCACAGCCTTCTGCTGGGCGTCGTCGGGCCGGGCGGTACGGTCGTCGCTCAGCAGACCCACCGCCCCGGTCACATCCCCTGCCGCGATGATCGGGCAGACGCAGAGCAGCACCCGGGGCGAGTTTTCACACGGAAGCAACGCCTGCTCGGGCACGCCCTCGCTCTGGTAGGGCTTGCGGCTCTCCATCAGCTTTTCCAACGGCTGGCTCACGCTCCGGTCGGCCAGATCCCGCCGGCCCGTTCCCGCCGCCACCAAGATCCGGTCCCGGTCGGCGACAAAGGCCGTCAGCGCGAAATTCTTGCTCAGCACTTCCACATACTGGGCCGCTACGCCGCCCATCTCGCCCACCGGCGAATACTTTTTGAAGATCACTTCGCCGTCGCCGGTGGTAAAGATCTCCAGCGGGTCGCCCCGCCGGATGCGCTGGGTGCGGCGGATCTCTTTGGGAATCACCACCCGCCCCAGCTCGTCGATGCGGCGCACGATTCCGGTTGCTTTCATATCCAGTCTCCTCCTGAAATGCTCATTTTCCATATCAAGGGTCTTATGGGTAGTATGTGGAAAATCAGGAGGTTTATGCTTTTTACCGCCCCGCGTGGTTCTTTTCCTTATTCTCGTACATCCGCTGGTCGGCGAGGACACGGATCTCCTCGGTGCTGCGGCTCTCGTCGGGGTAGGCTGCGCTGCCGCAGCTGGTGCCGACGGTCAGGGTCACACCGTCGAGGGTGATGGGCGCAAGAACTGCTTTGCGGATCTTTTCGATCCGGGCTTTCCGCAGCGGCTCGTCCATGCTGCCGTTGACGATCAGCGCAAACTCGTCGCCGCCGATCCGGAAGGCATAGTCGCTGCTGCGGATGCAGCCCTGCAGCCGCCGGGCCACTTCCTGCAAAAGCTTATCGCCCATATCGTGGCCGTAAATGTCGTTGATGGGCTTGAACCGGTCGAGGTCAAGGTAGAACAGAACGAAATTCTGCTGTTTTTCCTCTTTCAGCCGGAGGACCCGGGTGAAGAACCGGCCGTTGAACAGCCCGGTCAGGCCATCGGTATTGGCGAGATTTTCCAGCTCGTGCTGGCGGCCCATATCCTGCGAGATGAGCATGACCTGCGAAAGCACACCCTCCTCCCAGAACACAGGGATGATGTACATCACCAGATAGGTGCTCTTGTCCCGGCTGCAATACTCGTACCGGAGCATATCCTCTTCGGTTTTCAGGCTGGCGCGGAGGGTCTTCGGATCCATCCGCTGGCTGAACTTTGCCTCTTCGCCCTCGGTCAGGATGACATACTGCTCGTTCATATAGTCGATCAGTTCATCATAGGTGCCGTTTTCCTTATAGAGCGGCGGGCCTTTCCGCTCGTGGTATTCGTACGCATTGTGGGTGAGGTCGCAGATGGCAAACCGGTCGGCCACCCGGCTGATGCCGTGGAACAGCTGGCTGGCCAGCTCTTTCTGGTGGGCCAGCGTTTTCCGCTCCTGCGCTTTCCGCTGCAGCTTCCGGTCCGACTCCATCACCAATACGATCACAATGGTGATCAGGATGCAGGTAGCCAATACCGTCAGCATCAGGATGGTGATGGACTGAACATTCCGCATCCCGGATTCCACTTCATCGCGGTCCACAATGCCGACGATGGTCATTCCTTCCAGACTGGACGGCTGATAGACCAGATAATAGTGTTGTCCTCGATAGGTATAGGCCACACTGCCCGCGCCGTTCTCGGGCACGGTCTCGATCATCTGTTCAAAATACGTCTCTTCCACGCTGGCATTTTCCCGCAGGAAATCAAACAGATTGTCGATCTTCTGCGGGATCTCGGTCTTGGGTTCGGTGGACATCAGCACGGTGCCGTCCGGATAGACCATATAGCAGTCGCTCTGTCCGTTGTAGGCCCCGCCGCCGATCATGTTTTCCAGCACATCGTTGTCGTAGCTGACCGCAAGGCCGGTATAGATCACGCCGTCCAGCTCGATCGGCTCGGTCGGCACCGCAAAGACCACCTTGCGGACGCCGCTGGTCGCCGTGTAGCTCGAGATCACCGGTGCATTTTTCTCGTAGAGGACTTCAAACGCTTTCTGGACATGATCGGCCTCTCCCTGCCGTCCGTCCACGGTCCAGTACTGGCCTTCCGCATTGATCATATAAAAGTCGCTGTAATTCCACGTATTTTTCTCGGTGTCGAAATCGCGCCACTCGACCGCCTGTTTATCCGGGTCCGCCGCTTCCCGCAGATAGCGGCCCCAGTCCGACAGAACGTTCCAGTTCCGCTGGGCGAACATTATGACTGTTTTATCCACCTGCTCGTAGGTTTCCCGCAGATTCTCCGTGCTCTCATAATAGATCTGCCTCTGGATGCAATCGCTGTATCCCATCAGGCAGCCAGCGATCAACAGAGCCAGCAGCCCGATCACCGCCCAGTTCATCCACGGCTTCCATATTTTATTCTTTTGCACCGTACTCTTTCTCAATCCCAAAATGATTCTTTTCCATTTCTTTGCTGTTTCTTTGCTGGTGTGTTCTGATTTTATCTTTATTTCTTTACGCTGTCAAGTATTTTTTGTCGATTTTTCAATTTTTCCGGACTCGTACCCCCCCCCCTGATTTTTTCAACTATTTATCGTTGGATTTCTCGTTGTCTTTTTGTGCCTCCATGAAAATTCCTTGCGTACAGACGTTATATATGCTACAATAGTTTCATCTTCAATCCACAAAACGCTTCCCGGACCACGGGAGCGTCCCAGAAAGGCCGGTATCTATGCAGCAAATTCTCGTGTTAGGCGGCGGAGCCGCAGGTCTTGCGGCGGCATTGTCTGCCGCCCAGTCCCTCCGCCCGGGGAGCGGCCGGGTCACGATCCTCGAGCGGAACCCGAAGCTGGGCAAAAAGCTTCTCGCCACCGGAAACGGCCGCTGCAATCTGGACAACACCGCCATCGCACCGGAGCGGTATTTCACCGCATCGCCTGCAGCTCTGCGGCCGCTGCTGGCCGCCGTCAACGCCGCCGATCCGCTGGGCTGGTTCGGATCGCTGGGCCTCTACACCCGCACCGACGAGGCCGGCCGGATATATCCCTATTCCAATCAGGCAGCAGACGTCCTCGCCCTGCTGGAACATCATCTGGACAAATACGGCGTTGAACTGCGGCTGGGCTGCACCGTCTGTTCCCTCGCCCAGACCCGCGGCGGCTATGCCGTCCAGTACACGGACGCCGAGGGCCAGACTCAGACTCTCCGGGCCAACGCCGTGATCTGCGCCATGGGCGGCGAAGCCGGCCCGCAGTTTGGCACCGACGGTTTCGGCACCCGGTTCGCAGCCCAGTGCGGCGGCAGGCTGGAGCCCCTTTACCCCTGCCTGACCGCTCTTCAGGTCGCCAAACCCGCCAAATCGCTGGCCGGCATCCGGGCCAAAGCCGCCGCCACCCTGCTGGACGGGAACCGGCCGCTGGTGCAGGAAGTCGGCGAAGTGCAGTTCACCGAGTACGGGCTTTCCGGCATCTGCATCATGCAGCTGTCCGGCCTGCTGGCCCCGAAGCGCGGCCCCAAGCAGCCCACGGTGGAACTGGACCTCTTCCCGGCCCTCTCCGAAGCCGAATTGACTCAGCTTTTCACTGCCCGCCTTGCCGCCCTGCCCGGCAGCACTCCCGCCGACTTCTGGCTGGGGCTGATTCACCCGAAACTGGGCCGGGTGCTCTGGGCGGCGGCGAAGCTGCCGGACGGCCCTCTCACTGCGCTTTCGACTTCCCATTGGCAGAAGCTCGCCCACACCGCCAAACACTGGCGGTTCGACGGCCTGACCCCCTGCGGCTGGAAACAGGCCCAGACCACCGGCGGCGGCCTGAGCCTGACCGAACTGGAACCGAACTTCCAGTTCAAGGGTTGCCCGGGTGTCTACTTCGTGGGCGAAACGCTGGACTGCGCCGGCATCTGCGGCGGCTTCAATCTCCATTGGGCCTTTGGCTCCGGAATCGTGGCTGGAAGAGATGCTGTTAGAAAATTCAAATAAGCCCTCTCAGGCCGCTTCGCGTCCAGCTCTCCCAAAGGGAGAGCCCTTGGCAGGTCGGTCAACTTTCTACATCAAACAATAAATGCCGGGCCCTGTTGTCTCGATTCACTGGTTCGATGCCGTGAATCCAGACCGCAAGGCTCGGTATTTTATGTTATGCGCTCAGACCTGCCCGGCTTGCCAATGGCTCCCCCTTCGGGGGAGCTGGCAACGCGGCAGCGTTGACTGAGAGGGCTATGCCGTTTTCCGGACCTTTTCTTCTTCCTCCTCAAACGCCGAATACATCGGCTTCACGTCGATGCCCCGGAACTTGCGGTCGGTGTAGTTCTTGGTGATCTTGGCCACCGTTCCGGAGAGACTGAGCACACCGATGAGGTTCGGGATCATCATCAGGCCGTTGAAGGTATCCGACAGGTCCCAAGCAAGGCCCAGCTTCATGGTCGCACCCACGATGACCATCAGGACGAAGGCCGCCTTATACCCCACACTGGCCTTGGTGCCGAAGAGGTATTCAAAGGCTTTGGTTCCGTAGTGGCTCCAGCCCAGAACCGTGGAGTAGGCAAACAGCAGGATCGAGATGGCGATGAACTTGGGGCCGAAGCTGCCGAACACGGTGGCAAAGGCTTCGCCCACCAGCGCACTGCCCTGCACACCGGTCAGCATCAAGCCGGTGTCGAGATCCACCAGACCCGTGGTCAGGATGACAAGGGAGGTCAGGGTGCAGACCACGATGGTATCCGCAAAGACCTCGAAGATGCCCCACATTCCCTGCTGGACCGGCTCTTTGACGTTAGAAGAAGAATGCACCATGACCGAGGAACCGAGACCGGCCTCATTGGAGAAAGCACCCCGCTTGAAGCCCCATGTGATGGCCGCGTTGACGCCGTAGCCCAGCACACCGCCGCCGGCGGCTCTGAAGCCGAATGCCCCCTTGAAGATGGAAGCCAATGCCGCCGGGACTGTGGTGATATGGGTGCCGACCACCACCAGCGCGCCGACAACGTAGAAGATGGCCATGAAGGGCACCACCTTCTCGGTGACGGCGGCGACCCGCTTCAACCCGCCCAGAATAACCAGCGCGGAGAGGACGGCCAGTGCAATGCCCGTGACAAGGGTCGGAACATTGAATGCCGACTCCATGTTGCCGGCGATGGAGTTGATCTGGCTCATATTGCCGATGCCAAAGGACGCCAGCACGCAGAAGCAGGAAAACAGGACGGCCAGCGTTTTACCAAGGGCCTTGCAGCCCTTTTTGCTTCCCAGACCGTCGGCAAGATAGTACATTGCGCCGCCGGACCATTCGCCTTTTTCATTTTTGCGGCGGTAGAAGATGCCCAGAACGTTCTCGGAATAGTTGGTCATCATGCCCAGCAGGGCCATGACCCACATCCAGAAGATGGCACCCGGGCCGCCGCTGATGATGGCCGTGGCAATACCCACGATGTTGCCGGTGCCGATGGTGGCCGCCAATGCCGTGCAGAGGCTCTGGAACTGGCTGATGGCCTTATCGTCCCGGCCCGTGTGGGCGGTGACATGTTTGTCCGCAAAGATGGCACCGATGGTGTTCTTCATCCAGTATTTGAAATGACGGAACTGGAACAGCCCGGTGCGGGTGGTCATGATGAGTCCCGCGCAGAACAGCAGTGCCAGACCGATGGGCCCCCAGACGACCCCGTTGACGGCACTGTTGACGCTTGTGATCCGTTCGAGCATAAATAATCCCCCTCTGACAGAAAAAATGCGGGCAGAACCATTTTCTAGGCTCTGCCCGCATTGTAACTTCTCCCGACCGCACCTCAATGCGCAGCCCGCCGCAGGCAGACACCCCATTGTGTGCGAAAATGTTCTCTCCATGTGTACAGATGTATCTTTCTCGTACACGTTAGAGAAACTTTATCATATTTTCCGGCCTTGGCAAGGGGCTCAGTCCATTTTACGCTGAGGTTTCATCTGTTATTCCGGCAGATGAATTTTGTTTTTGTATGACTTTTCGGTATAGATCCGTCCGTTTCCGGCAAAGACTTTTGATAGTACACCCCGAGAGGAGGAACCGCCACGCACAACGGATGGAAACCTTTCTGGGCGGCGTTGGGTGCCGCCCTTCTGGTGCTGCTGCCCTTGATGGGCGGCACCGTGCTGCTCACCCGGCACGCGGCCCGCACCCGCATCCAGACCGCCGAATCCCAGAGCAGCGTGCCCGTCGCCCTGCCAAAAGACACCGACCGGCTGACCCTGCTGGTCTGCCTCGCGGACGAGCCGCCGGGCTTTGTCCTGCTCTACCTCAACGCTGCGCAGAACTGCCTCGACCTGCTGGCCCTGCCTGCTGAGACCAGCGTGACCTTCGGCGGGCAGGAAGTCTCTCTCGCCCGGTGCTATGCCGCCGCAGGCCCGGCCCGCTGCCGGGAAGCTCTGCTCGCACCCCTCGCGCTGCCCGAGGACACCCGGTATCTGGCTCTGTCGCCCGCCCTGCTCCGCACCCTGACCGGGCGGTACGGCAGCTTCCGGGTCGGGTTCTCCGGGGCACTGACCCCCGAGGAGCTGGCCCTCTGCGGCCGCTCCAACGGGGTCGAGGGCTTGTCCGCCGCCGAAGCAGAATCTTTTCTCTCCGGTCTGCCCCAGAGCCTTTCGCCGGAACACCGGGCGGCGGCGCGGGCCGTGGTCTGGGATGCCTTTTTCCGCCAGAACCGCGAACTTCTGCCCTCCACCCTGCCGCAGGCCCTCCGGGAGAACAGCTCTGCCCTCCTCACCGACCTGACCGCGCAGGACTACTATCTGCTGGAAACGATCTTAGAATTTCTCGCCAACAACACCGCACCCGTCCAGTCCGACGCCCTGCCCGGCAGTTGGGAACCGGACGCCGGCCTTTACCGGCTCAACGATGACTCCCGGGCCGCGGTGCAGACCTTTTTCAGAGTCTCGCCCACCAGCGGGCAGGCATCGTCGGCCAGCGAGCCGTAACCCAGCACCAGCGTGCCCGAGCGGTCGCTTCCGCCGCCGGTGAGGTCGTAATCGCTCAGCAGGCTCAGCCGGACGCCCTGCTCTTCGGCCGCCGCCCGGAGTGCGGCGTCGGCCGGCGGGTCGGTCAGCTTGGCCAGCAGATGCAGGCCGGTGTGCAGCCCGGCCAATGTCAGCTCCCGGGCCGGGAAGGCCTGCCGCAACGCCGCCGCCAGCGCATCCCGCCGGGCTTTGTAGGCCACCCGCTCCCGGGCCAGATGCCGGGTGAAGTACCCCTCGGTGATGAACCGGGCCAGCGTCTGCTGCTCGAACCGGCCCACCGTACTGGAATAGAGCCGGTAGGCCGACCGCCACGCCGGAAGCAGATGTTCCGGCAGCACCATATAGGCAATGCGGATGCTGGGGGCCAGACTGCGGGAGCAGGTGGAAAGGTAGACCACCGGCCCGTCGGCTCCCGCCATCCCCTGCAGACTCGGCAGCGGCCGGGTGTCAAAGCGGAACTCCGAATCGTAATCGTCCTCGATGATGTACCGCTGTCCGGGCTTCCGGGACGCCCAGTGGAGCAGCTCGGCCCGCCGGCCCGCCGGCATGGTAACGCCCGTCGGAAACTGGTGGCTGGGCGTAACATAGCAGACCGCCGCGCCCGACTGGGACAACGCTTCAATGGAGAGGCCGTCTTCGTCCACCGGCAGACAGCAGCAGGCCACACCGTTGTTTTCGAGCACCTGTTTGGCGCGGGGATAGCCCGGGTTCTCCACCGCCGCCATGCCGGGCAGCAGCGGGGCCAGTAGCCCCAGCAGGTATTCCAGACCCGCGCCCACCACGATCTGATCCGCGCTGCACCGGACACCCCGGTATTCCTCAAGATACCCGGCCAACGCCTGCCGCAGCTCGATGTCTCCCTGCGCGTCACCGTGAGTCAGCAGCTCCGGCGAGGAATAGAGCAGCTCTTTCTGGAGCCGCGCCCATGTCCGGAACGGGAACAGCCCCGGGTCCACCCCCCGGGTGGAGAGGTCAAACCGCACCGGCCGGGCTGCTGCTTCCGGTGCGGCCTCCTGCGGCGGGCCGGGTTTGGGTGTGGGCTGCTCCGGCTGGGTAGGCAGGGCCAGATATTCCTGCACATAAAAGCCGCTCCGCTCCCGGGATTCGAGGTAGCCTTCCGCCGCCAAGATCTGATATGCCGCGTCCACGGTGTTCACCGACACCGACAGTTCTGCCGCCAGCCGCCGCTTGCCGGGCATCCGGGTGCCGGCAGCGATGGCCCCGGTGCGCATCTCCTCGGCCAGACTTTCGTAGAGCTGTTCGTACAGCGGCACTCCCGATGCCGCGTCCAGTGCTGTCGTCAAATGGAACATGAAACCCCTCCCGCTTTTGGGTATTCTTCCAAACTGACCCCATAAAAAAACTTTATTCTGGGTATTTTCATGGTGCCAGTTCTGCGTATAATAGGAGCATACCCGCTGAACCCAAAAAAGTCAATCGGTTTTGTGGGTTTTCGTGAAGATGGAGGGAAAAATCATGTCAACCACCGCAATGTGGCTGCTGCTGGCAGTCGTTGTCATCGTCATCGTCTTTGCAAGTGTGCTCTACAAGCGCACCTTTACCGTCCACGAGCTGGCCCTGACCGGCGTCATGGCCGCGCTGAGCCTGATCGCCTACCTGTTCTTCCGGGTGCCGTTCTACGGCGGTTCTTCGTTCCACCTCGGCAACACCTTCACCGCGCTGACCGCCCTGCTTCTGGACGGCGTGTCCGGCGGTCTGGCGGGTGCCATCGGTCTGGCTCTGGCCGACATTCTGGCCGGTGACCCGGGCTATGCCGTCACCACCTTTGTGCTGAAGTTCATCATCGGCATCACCTGCGGTGCCGTCGCCCACAAGGTCTTTAAGCTCCGCGACCTCGACCGCCACAGCTCCGGCTACCTGCTCAAGGTCACCGCTGCCGGTGCGTCCGGCCTGCTGCTGAACGTCATCACCGACCCGTTCCTCGGCTACTTCCGCAACGTCTACATTTTCGGACAGGAGTACACCATCGCCAAGGCTTTGACCAAGATCACCGGCGGTGTCACCTTCGTCAACAGCGTGGCTTCCACCGTCTGTGTCGTCATCCTCTATCTAGCACTCCGCCCCGCTCTCGAGCGTGCCAACCTGCTGCCCAAGGGCGAGAAAAAGTAACAATCTACCGTCTCTTCTGATACACACAACAGCAGGAAGGGCTGGGAGCAATGCTCCCAGCCCTTCCTGCGTTTTCGTATTTGTATTTATCGTGCGATTCTGCTATAATAATAGTACGAAATGAAGGGAGGTTTCGTCCATGTCGATCACTGCTACCGAACTCAAGAACAATCTCGGGAAATACCTGCTGTTGGCTGCCACCGAAGAGGTGTATATCACCCGCAACGGAAAGACCATTGCCAAGCTCACATCCCCATACCAAAACAAACTGGACACGGTCGAATCCCTGTTCGGCAGTGTCCCGGCCACCATGACCTTGGAGGAAGCACGCGAAGAGCGGCTGAACGCCGTATGAACGTACTGTTGGACACCTGCATTGTGATGGATTTTCTGCAGAACCGGGAGCCATTTTCTCTCGGGGCCAAAAGCATCTTTCGTGCTGCCGCGACCGATTGGTTCACCGGCTACATCACGGCCAAATCCGCTACCGATATCTACTATCTGACACATCGCTGCACCCACAGCGATAAGGAGAGCCGCGAAAAGCTCAACCAGCTGCTCACCATTCTCGGCCTGCTCGATACGAGCAGCGACGCTATTTTCCACGCGATATCTTCCCCCGTATCGGATTTCGAGGATGCCGTCATGATCGAGACAGCCCGGCGTAGCCGGATGGACTGCATCGTGACCCGCAACACCAAAGATTACGCCAAAGCGTCGCTTCCCGTCTACACGCCAGATGAATTTCTGGCCCGCTTGGAAGCATCTTCCTGAGAAACAGCAAACGCAGAGTCAACCGAAAGGACTCTGCGTTTGCTGTTTCTCTTATTCTTTTTCAAATACCAAAAACCGGAAATCAATCGTCGTTGTCAGCTCCGGCAAAGCGGCGAGGCGGGCAGCTCCGTCGCGGGGCGTTTTCCAGTAGTAGGGCGTCATAGCGAAGAGGGCCTCCAACTGCTGGGCCGGGACGGTGATCTCGCCCGAGACTTCCCGCTCCCCGATGGCGCGGAATCCCTCATAGGCGATCTCCTGCACCGGGTTCTTGTAGGGCTTTTCGTAGAGGACTGCCTTCATCTGGTAGAGGTGTTCCGCCCCCGGCACGACGTAGATCATCCGTCCGCCCGGGCGCAGCACCCGCAGGAACTCTTCCCGCGCAAAAGGCGAAAAGCAGTTGAGCAGCAGGTCGGCCCACCCGGTCCGGATCGGCTGGGAAAAGCTGGACGCCACGGCGTATCCGGCCTGCGGCAACGCTTTTGCGGCCAGCCGGACGGCCGGTTTTGCGATGTCGAACCCGGCCAGCTCCAGCGGCTTTCCGGCCTCGGCGAACTGCCGGGCAATGCAGCGGTCGTACCAGCCCTCGCCGCAGCCTGCATCCAGCAGGCGGAGCGGTGCTTCCGGAGCTGTCGACTGACCATGCTCAAGGCAGAGTTCCCCCAAAGCCTCGCCGAAGATGCCGTAGTACCCGGCGTTCAGGAAGGCGCGGCGGGCTGCGACCATCTCTTTGCCGTCGCCGGGGGCCTTGGTGCGCATCTTCTGCACCGGCAGCAGATGCCAGTACCCCTCTTTGGCCCGGTCAAAGCTGTGTCCGGCGGTGCATTTCAGGGTCGTTTCGCCCGCCAGCGGTTTCCCGCACAGGGGGCACTGCCACGGCAGCTGTCTCGGTTTGTTCATCAGATCTCCTCGCTGTGATCCTCAATGGGAGCGGTCGCGCCGCCGTGGGCGGTCATATACTCCTCAAAATTGCTGAATTTCTGCTGCGGCGGGCGGCGGCTGATCAGCACCAGACCCGGGTCTTCGTCCTTGGCGGCGGCACTGCGGCCGCGGCTGCGGGTGTTTGTCTGCTCCGGCTTGCGGGGAGCACGGCCTGCACCCAGCGGGGCAGTGTTGCTGTTCCGACGGCTCTGGGAATTGTTTGCATTGTTCTGTGCATTCTGCACCGGCTTCGGCTCGGCAGAACCCGCGCGGTTGCTGCGGTCATTGCGGCCGTTCCGGGCCGGGCGGTCGTTCTTGGGCTGGGCCGCACGGTTGTTGTTCCGGTCATTGCGGGCGTTGTTCGCACCGTTGTTCGGGTTGCTCTGTGCGTTCTGGGCCTGCTGCACGCTGCGGGCCGTCTTGATCTGGGGAGCAGGCTGGGGAGCCGGGGCTTTCTTGGCCGGGCGGAGCGGCGTTGCTTCGGGTGCGCTCACAAAGTGCGGGTCGAACTTGGGCTGTGCATTGCTGCTGCGATTCTGCGCCGGGGCTGCGGTGTTGTTGTCGCGACGGGGGCGGTTATTGGAACGGCGGTTTTCATTGCGTCCGCCGGGAGTGCGCTTCTGGTTTTCATCCATGGGTTGTTCCTCTTTTGTTACGGATTTGGGCTGTTTTGCAGGCTTCTCGGCCTTTTTTGCCGGAGCCGCTGCGGGAGCCTTGGCCGCTTTGGGTTCTGCTTTGGGTGCCTCGGACTGCTGTGCCACAGCCTCGGCTTTGGGCTTGCGGCCCCGCACCGGGGGCTCTTTCTTGGCCGGGGCGGGCACACCGTCCCAAGGGTGGCCGGACACCACCGGGATCTTCCGGCGGTTCAGCTTTTCGATGCCGGCCAGATACTCCTGCTCCTCGGGGGCGCAGAAGCTGACGGCGGTGCCGTCAGCACCGGCGCGGGCCGTGCGGCCGATCCGGTGCACATAGGTCTCCGGCACCTCGGGCAGGTCGTAGTTGAACACATGGGACAGCTCGCTGATGTCGATGCCGCGGGCGGCGATGTCGGTAGCCACCAGCACCTTGGTCTTGCCGGCCTTGAAGCCCTCAAGGGCGGCGACGCGGGCACTCTGACTCTTGTTGCCGTGGATGGCCGCCGCCGGAATGCCCTGCTTGGTCAGGTCGCGGGCGATCTTGTCCGCGCCGTGCTTGGTGCGGCTGAACACCAGTGCGTTCTGCACCGGCGGGTTCAGGTTCTTGATGAGCCACGGGAGCAGGAGCTTTTTGTTGCCCTTCTCCACAAAATACAAACTCTGGTCGATCCGGTCCACGGTGCTGGACACCGGGTCCACCTTGACGAAGGCCGGGTTGTGCAGGATGCCCGCGGCCAGCTGCTCGATCTCTTTCGGCATGGTCGCGCTGAACATCAGGTTCTGCCGCTTGGCGGGCAGCTTTGCGATGACCCGTTTCACGTCGTGGACAAAGCCCATATCCAGCATCCGGTCGGCCTCGTCCAAGACAAAAATTTCAATGTCCGACAAGTCGATCAGGCCCTGCCCCACCAAGTCGTTCAGACGGCCCGGGCAGGCGATCAGGATGTCCACGCCCCGCTTGATGGCCTCGACCTGCGGGGCCTGCCCCACACCGCCGAAGATGACGGTGCTGCGGAGCTTGAGGTACTTGCCGTAGGCTTCAAAGCTTTCGCCGATCTGGAGCGCAAGCTCCCGGGTCGGGGTCAGGATCAGGGCGCGGACAGCCCCCTTCTTCCGGGCGGGCTGGGCGGTCAGCCGGTCCAGCATCGGCAGTGCGAACGCCGCCGTCTTGCCGGTGCCCGTCTGGGCGCAGCCCATTAAATCCCGTCCTTCCAGCACCGGCGGAATGGCCGATGCCTGAATGGGCGAGGGCGTTTCGTAGCCCGCCTCCGCAACAGCACGCAGAATGGGGGCGGACAGATTCAATTCGTTAAAAGTCATGGTTCTCCTATTATTCTTTGATCTTGCGGCACTCTACATAGTACCGCTTTTCCTCCGCGTGGCCCATACTGAAGGTCTTGCGCGGGAGCACGCCGCCCAGCACGACGCCCTTGAAGAGGTCGCGCTTTTCAAACGGCGGCAGCAGGAACGCCACACCGCCCTGTTTGGTCAGGGCGCGGACAGCCGGCTCGTCGTGGACATAATCCACCCGGGCTTCCTTATGATGCTCAAGGAAATATTCGATAAATTCGTCGATGGTGCCCACGGTCAGCGGGGCAACAGGGTCTTCAAAGCTCAGCACATTCGAGACGTGGGGGCCGGCCAGCGTGAAGGACTGCTGCTTGGTGTCGCCGAAGCAGATGCCCGCCATATTTGCGTCGCTCCAAGTGATGAGGGAGAGCAGCACCGCGCCGCAGTCCACGTTGAAGAGGACGCGGTGGATCGGCTCGATCTCGATGGCCGGGGAGTGGACGTTGCAGACCTCGGCAAGGCACCAGCGGGCCGGATGGGTCAGCTGCTCCTCCGGGGTCAGGGTCTTTTTCAGCTCTTCCCAGCAGGCTTTGGCCGAGGCCAGCGAGTGGTTGCCGTCGCCGACGGCCAGCGTCAAGGGCTGTGCGCCCTTGGCCTCTGGATATTTCGCGTCAAAGGCTTCCTGACTGCCGAGGGCATTCAGGGCATGGTCGATCTGCTCCAGCAGGGCCGGATCTTCGACGGCCCAGCCCGCAATGTGGCCGCCGCCCAGCATCAGCTCGCCCTCGTAGACCTTCCGCAGTTCGTTTTTCTTGGCCCCGATGGGCTCGATGAGGGTGCAGTCCGGGTCATCGGCCAGCATCATCACATGGGGCGTTTCCAGCGTTGCGCCCCGCCGCACTGCCATCCGGGGCGGGATGCGGGATTCGACCGTGCTCTCACTGGGCCGGACGGCCGGGCGGGTGCCTCTGGCATAACTATATGCTTCCAGATCGATCTTCCCCACAAGGCCCTGCCGCACCCGGCCGCTCTGCTCGGTGCGCTCGACGTAAATGAAACCATCCACTGCGCGGGTCAGCACGTCGCGGGCGTAGGCGTCCATGGTGTCGTGGATCTTCTCCACCCGGGCGTTCACATCGCTGTCCTCAAGGTAGACCTCGGGCAGGATGAGATGCAGCGTGCTGGGGCAGTCGGCGGCCGTCTGTGCCGCCTTTTCCCAATAGGCGCGGTCGCTGGTAAACTGATCGCAGGCCACGCATCCCCACTGCTCCAGCGGGATGTTTTCCGCAGGCAGAAGGATGTGAGCAGGTGAAAAGCAGGATGCGTGATTCATAACTGATTCCTCACTTTCAGGGTTCCGAAAAAGCCTTATTCAAAATAATTTGCCGCGTTATCCCGGATGACGATGTGCTCTACGCCCGAAGCCGCGAGGCTCTGCACCAGTTCGGCGCGGGATGCCTCATCCAGCGTGGACTTGGAGGGCACGGTCACCAGCAGATTCTTCATACCGAGCTGGGCCGCCGGTGCCCCCAGTGTGGAAGCGGTATCCGTCACCTGACCCAGTGCATAGCCGTACCACAGGGTCACGCTGTCGCCGAAGCGGGCCTGCCATGCGGCGATGTCCGCCGTCAGCTGACCGGCGCGGTCCACGCCGTTGGTATTGCCGAAGTCCTGCTTGCCGTTCTGGGCCGAGGGGAACTGCACGTTCTCCAGCAGGATCTGATCGAAGCCCGCAGTGTGCAGCTCGTCGATGAGGTCGCCGATGTACTGCACGGCCTCCTGCGAGTAGGGGTTCAGCCACGGGTTGCCGCCGGCCGAAGCCTTGTTGTCCAGCCAGAGGTAGGCCTGATTGGTGTAGCCGATGGCCATGGTGCGGACGGCGCGGGCACCGGCCGGGTCACGGAAAGCCGCAAGCTTTGCCACCGGGACCAGCCCTTCTTCCTTGAAGATCGCCGCGATCCGGGCCGGGTCCACGGTTTGGGACGCTGCATTGGCCGCGCCTGCCGCGGTCTGGGACGGGAAGTAGACCGTACCGGCGGTGTCTTTCAGGGTCACCACCGCATAGGCTGCACCCTGTGCCGCCGCCTGCTGTGCTGCCGCGCGGATGGCGTCATCACTGGTCAGTGCGGTGACATCCACCTCGGTCCAGCTGCCCGCAACGATGGCGGTGCCCGGTGCGGGTTCCGGCTCTGCCACGGAGGAAGCCGCCGGCTCGCTGGAAGCGGCCTCCGAAGAAGCCGCGCTCGACGCTGCTTCGCTGGAAGCGGCACTGGACGCCGCGCTGGCAACACCCGACGCCGAGAGGTCGCGGTTGCGCACCACCGTGTACCAAGTGTGGGTCGCCCAGTCCAGCACATGGGGTGCGGCCACCCATGCAGCCGCCAGCACCGCGATCACGAGGACTGCGATGCCGATCCCTTTTTTGATCCGCGTTTCGCGGCTGTAAAAACTCCGCCGGTAGCGTTTCACCTTGGTGCGTTTTTTGTAGTGTGCCATAAGTGTTCCATCCTCCCTGTCCCGATCACAGGATCACAGAATGTCCGGTAAAGCCATAGATCGCCAGTGCCAGCACGCCGATATACACCAGCGTAATAGGCAGGCCGCAGAATGCAGACGGGATTGCCCGGCTGCGCAGACGGTTCTTGGCCTCGGTGACCAGCATGACCGCCAGCAGATAGCCCAGCCCGCTGCCGAGGCCGAAGCCCAGCGACTGGCCCAGCGTAAAGCTCTGGGTGCGCTCCACCAGCACCGTACCCAGCACGCAGCTGTTCAGCGCGGCCAGCGGCAGGATGCGGATGAGCAGGCCGCTGCGGGGCCCCTTGACCAGCCGCAGCACCAGATACTCGAACAGGCAGACCAGCGCGATGCAGGCCAGATAGACCAGCGGGCGCAGCTGGGCGCGGTTTTCCAGCGGAGCGATCAGGCCGCCCGCATAGAACGCCAGCGGTGCCACCAACACCTGCGTGATGCAGAGCATCAGGGCGAACCACCAGCTGCTGGTGCGGTCATCGCCCACCAGCTGCACCAGACGGGAGACGCCCAGACCGCGGGTAAAGATCGCGTTCTGCGCAAAGACCGCCAGCACTGCATAGCTAAAGAAGATGCCGACGGCATTCAGAACTTCTCTCATTGCTTGCGCTCTCCTTCCTTCTGCAGGGCGATCAGGTTGACCGCCTCGGTCTTCAGATCCTTCTTCCGCCAGTTGGCGACGGCGCGCCAGACGGCGCAGAGCACGCCCAGCACGATGAAGCCGCCGGCCGGCATGGACGCCATCGGCAGGGCCGGGCGGGTGCTCAATACCACGCCGAAGATGCTGCCCTGTGCCAGAAACTCCCGCACGCAGCCCACCAGCAGCAGGATCAGCGCGTAGCCCACGGTGATCCGCAGGCCCTTGGAGATGGCTTTCCGGGGCCGCTCCTGAACCCGGCCAAAGCGGTAGATCAGCAGCGGCTCCACGGTCAGCAGGGGCAGATAGACGCCCAAGCTCAGCAGATCCACTCCGAACAGGCTGTTCAGCAGCGGATACATCACAAAGTAGACCGCCGCCGCACTGCCGCAGTAGATCAGGCCGCGGGGCAGCAGCTTCTTTTCCAGCTCTTCCGCCGAGGGCTGCTCGTCCCGCAGGGGGACGGCGCGGCTCAGCAGGCAGGCCAGCAGGCGGGACGGGGTCAGCAGCAGCAAGACCGCCACCGCCAGCATCCCGGCGTTTTTGCCGCTGGTGGCCAGCACCACCAGCGGGGCCAGACCCATGCCCTGCATGACAACGGGATTGTTCAGGAACACGCGGTCGTGGTGGGCGTACTTGTCCGGGTTGCGGACGATCTGTTCAGCAACGTTGCGTTTCATTCCGCAGCCTCCTTTCCGTCCTCCGGGGTCTTGTGGAGCAGCTGGTACAGCCGCAGCTCGGTGCGGTCGAGCCAGCCGGAAATGCTGTTGACCACCAGCAGCGCAAAGCACACGCCGGTGTCGTACACGCCGAAGTACCGGAAGCCCATGGTCATAACGCCCAGCAGGACGCCGTAGAGGATGCGTCCGATCCGGTGGTGGGCGCAGGTGTACGGCTCATTGAAGAGGAACACCGCGCTGAACAGCATCGCACCGGTCAGCAGCTCGTCCCGCACGCCGCCCAGACGGGCCGCGAAGGTGGTGAAGATGGAACTGCCCATCAGTCCGGCTTCCCGGGGGAAGAGGAACGCAATGAGCGCACTGGTGACAAGGAAGCTGATGGCCGTGCTCAGGCGGATGTCCTTCTGGCTCCAGAGGAAGAAGCCGCAGGCCACGATGATGAGGGCCGCGCCGGTGCCCATGGGGGCCGCATACTCGCCCAGACCAAGGCTCAGCGCGCTCATGTTCAGCAGACCGCCGCTGCGCAGGGTGTCTGCGATGGAGCTGGACAGCGGCACGCCCGACGCATCCCAGAGCGGGATGTTCGCATAGGGCTGGGGATACCGGAACACCTGCTCCGGCCATGAAACTGCCGCAACGGTATAGCCCACGGCGGCAGGGTTGAAGGGGTAGCTGCCATATCCGCCGAACACCTCTTTACCGATCAGCACGCCCACCAGCACCGCCGCGATCAGGACATACCAATCCACGGTGGCCGGCAGCAGCAGCGCGATGACCAGCGCGAAGCTCTCGTTGGAAAAGTCGGATGCCTGATACACGCGCCGGCGCAGCAGGCTGACCAGACGGTCGCACAGGTTGCCGGTGAGCAGTGCCGCCGCGCAGAGCAGCAGCGGCCGTGCCCCATACAGATAGCAGGACATACAGAGCAGCGGGATGGCCATAAAGCAGATGTGCTTGTAGTAGCGGCCGGTCCGGTTCAGCTCCTTCTCCTGCAGTTCAATGATCGTTTTTTCCATGGCAGTACCCCGCTTACAGAGCTGCCAGACGGCGCACCATCTCCGCCGGTTCCGCCGCGCCAAAGACCGCGTTGCCTGCCACCAGAACGTCTGCACCCGCCTCGACGCAGAGGGGCGCGGTGTTCGCATCCACGCCGCCGTCCACTTCCAGCAGGTAGTGCAGGCCCCGCTTTTCCCGCTCGGCTTTGAGCCAGCGGAGCTTGTCGATGGCCGAGGGCATGAACTTCTGGCCGCCGAAGCCCGGCTCCACGCTCATGACCAGCACCAGATCCAGCTGATCCAGATAGGGTACCAGTGCCTCGGGCGGGGTGTTGGGCTTGATGGTCAGGCCGGTCTTGCAGCCCAGAGCCTTGACTTTATCCAGCGTCTGCTGGATGTCGTCTTCACATTCGAGGTGGAAGTTGCAGAGGGTCGCGCCCGCCTTGATGAAGGGTTCCGCATATTCCAGCGGGTGGGAGATCATCAGGTGGACGTCGTAAAACGCCTCGGGCAGGCCCTTGTGCAGGCTCTTGAGCACCGGCACGCCAAAGCTGATGTTCGGCACAAAGTGGCCGTCCATCACGTCATAATGCAGCATCTTGGCACCGGCGTCCAGCACCATCCGGCAGTCGTCGCCCAGATGGGTAAAGTCGGCGGAAAGAATGGAAGGACTCACAATCGTCATTGTACTATACTCTCCGTAATTTTCAGAAAGATTTTCGCTCATTGTCCAGTTTTTCTTCTCTTTCCGGGGCCGTTTCACCGACCCGGAGAGAGATGGACATAGCTATTTTTTAGTTTACATGAAAACGCGCAAAAAATCAAACCCGCAGCGGTGTTTTTCACGAAAAACACAGAAAACCAGACCACCGGCCCTTGCGGGCGGCAGTCTGGCTGTGTGTTCAGTTGACGGGTTTCATGCTTGCGGGGTCCTCCACGGCACCGGGACGGCCGCTCTCGTCGGGCAGACGCTTCATCCCGCCGGGATTGGGGGCCTGTGCAGGCAGAGTGAACACGAACTTGCACCACTCTCCCTGCTGGCTCTCCACCCGGATCTGCCCGCCGGCCAGATTGACCAGCACCTTGCAGATGTTCAGGCCGAGGCCCGCGCCCCGGGCGTGCAGCCCGCGGGAGCGGTCTTCCTTGTAGAACCGCTCAAAGACATAGGGCAGTGCTTCCGGGCTGATGCCCTGTCCGGAGTTCCAGATGGAGATCTCCACATCTGGGCCAAGCTTTTCGACGCCGAAGCGGATGGTGCCGCCGGCGGGGGTGAACTTGATGGCGTTGTCCAGCAGGTTGTAGGCCACCTGATGGATCAGGTCGGGGTCGGCGTAGACCAGAACCTTTTCGTCCATGGTCAGGCCCTCGATCTCGATCATACCGTCGTTGATCCGCTGCTCGGCCGACAGTGCCACGCCGGTCAGGGTCTCCCAGATGTTGAACATCCGGGCGTTGACCTGATACTCGCCGCTTTCCAGCTTGGACAGATCCAGCATATTCTGGATCAGCCGCGCCAGACGGCCCGTTTCCTCCGAGACCAGCTGCAGGTAATGATTCTGCATCTCGGGCGGGATAGTGCCGTCCAGAATGCCGTCAATGAAGCCCTTGATGGTGGTCATCGGAGTGCGCAGCTCGTGGGCGATGTTCCCCATGAACTGGCCCCGGGAGTTGTCGTTCATCTGGATGTTCTCGGCCATGGTGTTGAAGGTGCGGGCCAGATCTGCCACCTCGCCTTCGCCTTCCACGCCCTCGACCCGCACCGACAGATCGCCGCCGCCGAACCGCTGGGCCGCGTCGGTGATCTTCTGGAGCGGATCGGTTAGCCGGCCCATCAGCCGCTTGGTGAACAGGCTCGCCACCAGCAGCATCAGGCAGGCCGACAGGAAGAAATTCGAGAAGAATTGATACCGGAACTCGGTCAGCCGCTTGCCGGACGAGCAGAGGAAGAGATAGCCGCTGCGGTTTCCGGCCACTCGCATATTCTCGATGGGGTGGATGGAAACATAGGTCTTTTCATCCAGTACCCCGTCCAATGTGCCGAACGTATGATAGTTTTCTGCCGCCGTGTCTGCCTTTTCCAGCAGGGCAGCAGGCACTACGTCTTCCTGAATGTTCTCTTCGTCCGAGGCCAGCAGGATGTTGCCGTCGGTGTCGGTGAAGAAGAGATACGCCTCCGCACTCTCGCCGATGATCTCCAGCTTGGTGCTCAGGGCGTCCAGCTCCTCGCCCTCGGGCAGAGCGGCCTCTTCGACAAAGTAGGACGCCGCCCGCTGGGTGACGCTGACCACTTCATCCAGCGCATCGTACCGCTCCCGGGCGAAATACTGGTTGAACAGCACCCACTCCGACGCGCCCATCACCACGATGCCCAGCAGCATCAGGGTGGACACCATCGAGAAGAAGGTGACCGAGATACTTTTGCGCATTACTGACGCACCTCGAATTTATAGCCCACGCCCCAGACGGTCTTCAGCTCCCACTTGTCGGAAGCACCGGCCAGCTTCTCGCGCAGACGCTTCACATGGACGTCGATGGTGCGGGAGTCGCCGTAATACTCGAAGCCCCACACCTCGTCCAGCAGCTGGTCGCGGGTGTAGACCCGGTTGGGGTGAGACGCCAGACAGTTGAGCAGTTCCAGCTCCTTCGGGGGAGCCTCCACCACCTTGCCCTTGACCCGCAGCTCGTAGCTGTTCATGTCGAGGCGCAGGTTGTCGAACTCAATGACGCCCTCGGTGCTCTCGGTCTTGGTGGAGGTGGTGCAGCGGCGGAGCACCGCCTTGATGCGGGCCACCACCTCTTTGGAGTCGAAGGGCTTGACCATGTAATCGTCTGCACCCAGCTCGAGACCCAGAACCTTATCGAAGGTCTCGCCTTTGGCCGTCAGCATCATCACAGGGGTGTTGCCCAGCTTGCGGATGCGGCGGCAGACTTCAAGGCCGTCCATCTTGGGCATCATCACGTCCAGCAGCACCATGTCGGGCTTGACCTGATTGAACTTTTCAAGGCCCTCTTCGCCATCGTTGGCCACCGTGACCTGATAGCCTTCCTTGGTCAGATAAAGCCGCAGCAGTTCGCAGATATTGGTATCGTCGTCCACGACGAGGATCTTTTCGTTTGCCATAAGTGTTCTTCCTCCTGTGTATCCTGTATGCCCTGCCGATCGGCAAAGCTTCCAATTCTAACCTTATTCTCTATTATACGGGACAGTTATGACAAAATAAAGAAGGTTTTGTATGATTTTTTCACATTTGGGGGAGCAACTGCCGCCGAGATCCCGTGCCGCTCACCGCATTAGATACGCATACCGCCGCATTTGTTCCCGAAGAAGCTGTTCCACACGGGAGATCACTTGCTCCGGATAGTATTCCTGCAGCGGTCGAAGTTCCTCGGCCACTTCTTTGGCTCCAAAACGGAAATGCAGCGGGATCCCGTACAACTCTTCCGCAGCATCCACCTGCTGCTCAAAGCTTGCGTGGAATGGTTTTGCTTTCACGCACTTTCTGCAATCGTCCAGCGATCGATCCAGCGAAAAATCACAGCTCGTATCTGCCAGCAATGAAAGTCCCTGATCGAAGAATGGGCTTAATTCATAACGGTCTTGTTCTGTATCGTATAGGACCGCTATGTTATTGGTGTGGCGATCTTCGTTCAGGAAAAACGCATCCAGTTCCAACATCGCGGTCAGATACGTCCCAAATCCGGTCAGACCTGTGTACTGTTCAACTTGCTCTACGGTGTATCGGATCCGATCCGGCACTTCCCCAAACTCGACCAGCCGCAGAGCCAGACTTCTGCCGGTGTGCTGCCGATACAGTTTTTCCAGCGGGATCAGCTTTTGGTTTTCCTTCAGAAAATTCTTGCTGCGGCAGCCGGTCAGCTTTTGTCCTCTGTATAAAATCTCCACTGGATCGTACTCCACAAACGGATAATTCAGCTCTGCTCTGCACAGCAGCTGGGATACCAGAACCTCTGCCAGTCCTTCATACCCCATGTGGTCTGCCTTATACCACCATTCTCCCAGCTTCCATTTCAGCTGGTTTCCCTTCGAGGTGTGCCCTTCGGTCTCCTGCAGCCGGATTTCGCTCAAATCTATGCGTTCCATAATTCACCCCTCATGAAGCCTTTTTGTGGATCACGTCGATCCATTGCTGATCCTCGGCCATCCGGCCCTTGGTTTTCTCAATGATCAGAAGCGGATCGTAAAACGGCACCCCCACATCGCTCAGGACCCATTTCAGGTGCGCCCGCGTCTCCGGAAAACACCGGTCTTTCAGGAACCACTCAAAATCTTCCCACGTCGGGTTTTCTACTGTACCGAATGCCCGAAGTGGAATTTTGTCCGTGTAATTTTTGATGCTGATCTTCTCGTGTTTAAAATCCACATCAATGGTGGTACACAGCTCATTCTGATTCATATAGTTGAGCCGCAATGCCACATCCGGGTCGTCGCTGCACTTTTCCATCCGATCCAGCTGCTTGTAGATCGTCTGGCGGCTGACCCTGTACCGTTTCGCAAGCTCTGTCGCTCCCATTCCCTGCCGATGCAGTGCCAGCATTTCTGCCGCCTGCTGCGGCGTCAGGCTGCTTTTGCGTCCGGCCCCGCGCTCGTTGCGGGGAATCTTCTTTTCACACCGGGCTTTCTGTGCAATTGTGCGCAGCTCGTCGGGGTCAACTGTCCCAAAAATATCAAAAACCTGCGTCTTGAAGTCCTCTTTCATCGCTGTGCCTCCCTTCACTTTTATTATAGTTTCGCTTCACCCGTATGTCAATCTTTTAATTTTCTTACGTTTCATTTTTTGTTCAGCATTTAAACTTTCGCTTTCTCTTGCACTCCCGCCCGCCTTTGCGTATAATGATAGATGTATTATTATGTTCACCAAACGTGTAAGGAGCGTATTCTATATGAAATTAGGTATCGTCGGCCTGCCGAACGTCGGCAAGTCCACTCTGTTCAACGCCATCACCTCCACCAAGAACGCGGAGGCGGCCAACTATCCCTTCTGCACCATTGAGCCGAACTCCGGCATCGTGGCTGTGCCCGACAAGCGGCTGGACAAGCTGGCCGAGATCTGGCAGACCAGCAAAAAGACGCCCGCCATCGTCGAGTTCGTGGACATCGCCGGTCTGGTCAAGGGTGCCAGTCAGGGTGCGGGCCTTGGCAACAAGTTCCTCGGCCACATCCGCGAGTGCGATGCCATCGTGCACGTCGTCCGCTGCTTCGACGATGACAACATCATCCACGTCGTCGAGGACGTGACCAAGGCCGAGGCCGTGGATCCCATCGCCGACATCGACGCCATCGACTATGAGCTGATCCTCTCCGACCTCGAAGTGGTCCAGAACCGCGCAGGCCGGATGGCCAAAGCCGCCAAGAGCGGCAACAACAAGGGTGCTGCTGCCGAGGCCGAGTGGCTGCAGAAGCTTGCCGACCACCTGAGTGCCGGCAAGCCCGCCCGCAGCTTTGAGTTCGACGAGAACGACACCGAGCAGCAGAACGTTCTGCGTGAGATGGGCCTGCTCAGCGCAAAGCCTGTTCTGTACGCCTGCAACGTGGGCGAGGACGACCTGATGGACGGCATCGAGAACAACAAATACGTCCCGCTGGTGGCCGCCCGCGCCAAAGAAGAGGGTGCCCGCTACATTCCCATCTGCGCCAAGACCGAAGAGGACATCGCCGACTACTCGCCCGAAGAGAAGAAAGCTTTCCTCGCCGAGATGGGCATCGAGGCCAGCGGTCTGGACAACCTGATCACCGCCAGCTACGATCTGCTGGGCCTGATCTCCTTCCTGACCGACGGCAAGAAAGAGTGCCGCGCATGGACCATCCGTAAGGGCACCAAGGCTCCGCAGGCTGCCGGCAAGATCCACAGCGACTTCGAGCGCGGCTTCATCCGCGCCAGCGTCATCAGCTACGGCGACCTCGAGGCCAACAACTTCGATTACGCGGCGGTCAAGGCCAAGGGCCTGCAGCGCACCGAGGGTAAGGAGTACGTCGTGCAGGACGGCGATGTGATCGAGTTTCTGTTTAATGTATGATTAAAATAAACCTCTCAGTCTGCTTCGCAGACAGCTCTCCTAGTAGGAGAGCCCTTGGCAAAGAGGGATTGTTTTCGGATTCCATCGAAAACGCTGCGGATTGCCAAGGCCTCCCCTATCAGGGGAGGTGGCATCGAGCGAAGCGAAGATGACGGAGAGGTTTTTAGAAGGAGTTTTAAATGATTATCGGAATTATGGGCGCGATGCCCGATGAAGTCGATCAGCTCTGCGCCAAGCTCACGGATGTTACCGTGGAACCTTACGGCGGTGTGGAGTACCACAAGGGCACGCTGGCCGGCAAGCAGGTGGTTGTCTGCTGCGCCGGCATGGGCAAGGCCAACGCCGCCGCCACCACGCAGGTGCTCATCACGAAGTACGGTGCCGAGAAGATCATCTTCTCCGGCATCGCCGGCAACATGACCTCCAAGATCGGCATCGGCGATGTGGTCATCGGCAAGACCGTCCTCTACCACGACGCCCAGCTGGACATGATCTGCCAGAACCCGCCCTTCCTGAAGGAGTACACCGGCGACCCGGCCCTGATCGCCGCCGCCGAAGCCGCCTGCGCCAAGGTGGGCGTGAAGTCTCTGACCGGCAAGATTGCCACCGGCGACCTGTTCGTGGGCGACAGCGAGACGAAAGCCGCCATCGAGAAGAAGTGCGCCCCCGACTGCGTGGAGATGGAGGGTGCTGCGGTCAGCCAGATCGCGGCCAAGAACGGGGTGCCCTGCGTCATCCTGCGCGCTATGAGCGACAACGCCGACGAGGACGGCCACGAGGTGCTGGTGGTCAAGAAGTTCAGCATCGCCGAGTATGTAGCCACCGCCACCAAGATCGTGGCGGCGATGGTGGAGAGCTTATAAAAACTGCTCCAGCTTGATCCGGTTGTCTTCCTCAAAATCTTGCAGTTTCTGCATCAGCCGCTTGGAGCCGGGGGCTGCGTCCGGGTAGTCTTTCTGGCTCTTCACACAGTCCATCACGCCCTGACTGCTGCCCTCGGACAGCATTTCGGCCAGATTCCGGGTGGATTTGTCGGTCATGGTCTTCATAGCGACGCCCATCTTGGTGTTGAACTTGGCCATCGCGCTCTGTCCCTGCGCGGTGCCGCCGCAGGCGGCAATGGCCGTGTGCGCCTCCTGATTGAGCTGGCGGTAGATGTTCTGCTGGCGGAGCAGTTCGGCCTTGAACCGGGCGTCGTCGGTCATGGGGACGATCTGCTCGAGGGTGTTCTTCCCCATTTCGGTGTTCTGCACCACGGCTTCCAGCAGGTTGAGGTTGTCGTTTTTCTGATTTTCCATACAAAAAATCCCCCTTTTGGCGTTATCCTGTCCAAAAGGGGGATTTCTTATACCTGTTGGTTATTTATAGCTGTAAATGGAATCGCCGCCGGCAGCTTCGATCTCACGCAGGCGGTCTTCGGCCAGCTGATAGAGTGCCTCCCAGTTGCGGCAGTGCACCTCATGGGTAGAGGCCACGGCGATGGACTGGGTGAAGGGCACCCGGCGCATCAGGCCCACCGAAGCGATGCACTCCCGCGGCATCTCCTTGCAGATCTCCCGCAGCTCTGCCGCCAGCTCCTCGCCGGTCTTGTCGGCACAGGCGATCAGGAACAGCGCGTCGCTCATCCGGCAGACCACCCGTTCCGCCGGGCGGTCGTAATGCTTCTTCCACTGGTTTGCCACAAAGCAGACCAGCTGATCCATCACGGCCTCGCCCTGTTTGCGGCACATCTCCACGGCGTGGTCGATCTCAACCAGCGCGATGGACGCGCAGCGGTGAGCGTCCGCCCACTCGTCCAGCTTGGTGCACAGTTCGGTCTCGGCATAGCGGCGGTTGAATACCCCCGACAGAAAGTCGTGGTTCATGTCCTCACGGCACATCTCCCGCTCCCGGGCGGTCATCCGGTCCTCCGGCAGGGTGTTGCCTGCCAGCGGCGCGGTCATGGTCAGCTCCCAGAGCTTGTCATCGGCCCAGATCTGGCGGCGCAGCACACAGTCCACCTGACCGTTGCGCAGTACATAATCCACCATCAGGCCGTCGTCCTGCCAGTTGCGAGCCATCTCTTCGTCGGCTTCGGTCAGGGTCACTTCCTCAAATGCGGGCTTGGCCCCCTCCGCGAACCGGCGCAGATCCTGCTCCGTCCATTCATTTTTCATGCGTTATTTTCCCCATCATCACGCGTGCCGGGTTCTCTTTTCCCGGTGCGCTGCTCTTCGTGAACTCAAATTTCCACGGTGTCGTCACGATTCTGGGTAAATTATACCACTGCGGGCAGGCCGTTGCCAGCAAAACGCACAAATATCTTGAAAGTTTTTTGCATTTTCAGCAGATTGCTAAATTCTGCTCTTTTTTTCGACAAATTATGCACGGCAATACACTTCGCATTCCGCGCAGATCCGCTTGGCCAGCATCTCGGTCTCAAAACCGGCCGCAGCACGCCACGTCCAGTTTCCGCCCAGCTTGCCCGGGGTGTTCAGATGCGCTTCGGCTCCCAGACCCAGCCAATCGGACATAGGGATGATGGTGCGGTCGGCCACCGAGCCGAGGGCGGCGCGGATCAGCGCGATGCGGGCGGCATCCACCTTGACGGCAGCGACTTCCTTGGCGGTGGGCTTGCAGGGGGCCAGATGCAGGTAGGCGGCCACATTGGCCTTCTCCTTCTCGGTGGCCAGATTGGTCCACCAGTCGGTCAGGGTGGTGTTGTCGTGGGTGCCCGGGTAGACCACGCAGTTCTTGACGTGGTTGTGGGGCAGATACTCGTTGTCGCCGCCGCTGAAGGCAAACTGCAGGACTTTCATGCCCGGGAAGGTGCTGTCGGCCAGCAGGTCGCGGACGCTCTGGCAGAGGTCGCCCAGATCCTCGGCGATGATGGGCAGCTTGCCGAGGGCTGTTTCCAGCGCGTGGAAGAGGTCCATCCGGGGGCCGATCTCCCACTTGCCGGTGCGGGCCGTGGGGCTGCCCGCCGGGATCGCCCAGTAAGTATCGAAGCCGCGGAAGTGGTCGATCCGCAGCAGGTCGTAGATGCCCAGCGCGTGGCGGACACGCTTGATCCACCATGCGTATCCGGTCTGTTTATGGTACGGCCAGTTATACAGCGGGTTACCCCAGAGCTGGCCGTCGGCCGAGAAATAATCCGGCGGGCAGCCGGCGACCCGGGCAAAGCTGCCGTCCGGGTTCAGCTCGAACAGTTCGCCGCCGACCCACGCATCCACCGAATCGGCCGAAACGTAGATGGGGATGTCGCCGAGGATCTGCACGCCCTTCGCGTTGGCGTAGGCCTTGACCTTCTTCCACTGGATCGCGAACTCATACTGCAAAAACTTCCAGAAGCCGATCTCCTCTTCGTTCTCGGCGCGGAACGCATTCAGGGCGTGCTCTTCCCGCTGGCGGTACTCGCGGGGCCACTCGGTCCAGCTCTTCATCCCGTTGGCGGTCTTGAGGGCCATATAAAGGGCGTAATCGTCCAGCCAGTTCTCGCTGGCGAGGGTAAAGGCATAGTAATCGTCGGGGTAGTACATCGCACAGCCGTGCTTATCGGCGCACTGCTTGCGCCATGCGGCGTAGGCCTCCCGCAGGACTTTGTACCGGCTGGTATACAGGGTGCCGTAGTCCACTTCCAGCGGCTTGTCGCCCCACTTTTCGGCTTTGAGCTGGGCGGCGGTCAGCAGGCCGTCGGCCTTGAGCGCGTCCAGATCAATGAAATAGGGGTTGCCCGCAAAGGCAGAGCAGCTCTGGTAGGGGCTGTCGCCGTAACCGGTGGGGCTCAGCGGCAGGATCTGCCAGATCTTCTGGCCCGCTTCGGCCAGAAAATCCACAAACTTCAATGCCTCCGCGCCGAAACAGCCGATCCCGTAAGGGCCGGGCAAGCTGGACACCGGCATCAGAATTCCACTTTCACGCATAATGATCCATTCCTCGATTCTTCTCAACAGATTTTTCAGCAGTTCAGGTAATTCTTATCATAACATAACCGCAGACTATTTTCCACAGCCAAAAAACGTGGTATACTGGTTTTATTGGCTGTTAAGTTCGAAGACAAGGCCCGCCCGTCTGCGATAGACGCTCAGACTTGCCCGGCCTGCCAAGGGCTCTCCCTCTGGGAGAGCTGGCAAAGCCGTAAGGCTTTGGCTGAGAGGGCTATTAGAGAGGTACCCCCATGCAACCCACCCAAAAATATTACGAAGCGGACGCGTTCCGCACCAAGGCCGACAGCACTATCCTCGCCGTGGAACCGGACCCCAAGACCGGCGGCGGGAAGATCGCGCTGGACGGCACGGTTTTCTACCCCGAAGGCGGCGGCCAGCCCGCCGACAAAGGCACGCTCACCCTCGCCGACGGCACCGTGCTGAACGTTCTGGATGTCCACGAGCAGGGCGGCGTCATCTGGCACACGGTCGACACCCTACCCGAAGCGGCTGCCGTTGGCTCTGCCGTGACCGGTGCGATCGACTGGGACCGGCGGTTCGACAAGATGCAGCAGCACACCGGCGAGCACATCCTCTCCGGCATCCTGCACTCAATGTTCGGCGCGGAGAACGTCGGCTTCCACATTGGTTCCGAGGCCGTCCGGATGGACACCAGCGTCCCCATCTCCGCCGAGGGCCTGCGGCAGGCCGAGCTTGCCGCCAACCGGATCGTCTGGCAGGATGTGCCGGTGGTCATCACCTACCCCACCCCCGAAGAGCTGGCCGCGCTGACCTACCGGAGCAAGAAAGAGATTTCCGGGCAGGTGCGGATCGTGACCATCCCGGGCGCGGACGTCTGCGCCTGCTGCGGCACCCACACCGCCACCACCGGGCAGGTGGGACAGATCAAGATCCTCGCCGCCGAGAACTACAAGGGCGGCGTCCGGCTGAGCATCGTCTGCGGCAAGCGCGCCTTGGAAGAATCGCAGGCCATGCGGGGCCGGCAGGCCGACATCGGCGCACTGCTGAGCGCGAAATCCAGCGAGACGGCCCACGCCGTCCACCGGGTGTACGACGAGTACACCGCGTTGAAATTCGCCCACTTCGGCCTGTGCAGCCAGCTGTTCGACGCACTGGCCGCCCTCACCCGGCCCGGCGAGGACGCTGTCCGGATCGTGCCCGGTCTGGACCCTGACGGCCTGCACCGGCTGGCCGTCCGGCTGACCGAAGCCACCGACGGCCTGTGCGCGGCCCTGACCGCCAACGAAAAGGGCACCGGCTACTGCCTTGCCAAAGCCAACGGCGATGTCCGCGCCCTGACCAAAGCCCTGAACACCGCCCTCAACGGACGCGGCGGCGGCAAGCCCGGCATCTGTCAGGGCAGCTGCGCCGCCACACCGGAAGAAGTAGAGAAGTTTTTAAAGGAGAACCACGAATTATGAGAATGCGTTTCAAGCCCTATGCCCGCGCTGAGCTGATGGCCAGCGATTTTCATGTCCACGATCCCTTTGTCTGGGGCGGCAAGTGGCGCGCCCAGTACGCCCGGCCCGAACAGCCCTTCATCCTCGAACTGGGCTGCGGCAAGGGCGGTTTCATCTCCCAGCTGGCCTGCGCCCACCCCGAGAACAACTACCTCGGCATCGACATCACCGATAAAGTGCTGATCCTCGCCAAGCGGAAGATCGAAGCCGCTTACACCGAAGCGGGCCGCCCCATCGACAACGTGAAGATCATGAGCGCGGACATCGAGCGGATCCACAACGTCATCACCCCCGAGGACACCGTCAGCCGGATCTACATCAACTTCTGCAACCCGTGGAGCAAGAACGCTTCCTCCAACAAGCACCGCCTGACCTATCCCCGCCAGCTGATCCAGTACCGCGCTTTCCTCGAGGACGGCGGCGAGATCTACTTCAAGACCGACGACGATGATCTCTTCCGGGACAGCCTCGAGTACTTCCCGGCCTCGGGCTACGAGATCACTTGGAAGACCTTCGACCTCCACGAGAACGAGCCGGAGTGGAACATCCGCACCGAACACGAGGGGATGTTCACCGAGATGGGGATCAAGATCAAAGCCCTGATCGCCCGGAAACTGCCCGGCGACGACACCGTGACGTGGATCGAGCCGAAGGTGCTCAAAAAGCTGGCAGCGCAGGCGGAAGCCGAAGCCAACGCCGAGCCGCAGCCCGCACAGGACTAACGGGAGGTGCGTGCTATGGCATCCGTTGTTTCCTTCTTCACCAACACGATGATCCTGAACGAGCTTTCGCTCTATCAGGTCTTCGCCTATTTCCTGATCTACTCCTGCCTCGGCTGGTGCGTCGAGGTCGTCTATGCCGCCGTCACCACCGGCGAGCTGGTCAACCGGGGCTTCCTCAACGGCCCGGTCTGCCCCATCTACGGTTTCGGCATGCTCATCGTCCTGTTCGCCCTGACGCCCTTGGAGCACAGCGTCCTGCTGCTCTACATCGGCGGCGTCATCCTCCCCAGTGCGCTGGAGCTGGTGGGCGGCTGGCTGCTCTACAAGGTCTACCACACCCGGTGGTGGGATTACAGTGACTATCCCTTCAACATCGGCGGTTACATCTGCCTCGAGTTCTGTCTGCTCTGGGGCGTAGGCACGCTGGTCATGATGAAGGCCGTCCACCCCGCCATCGCCTCCATCTTTGCCATGATCCCGCCCGCGGTGGGCCTGATCCTGATGGTTCTGCTCTATATCGTCTACGCGGCCGATCTGGTCGTCACCCTTGTCACGGCCAAGGGTCTGGTGCAGGATCTCGAAACGCTGGAAAAGGTGGGCGACAGCATCCATGCCATCAGCGACGCCATGACCGACCTGCTGGGCAATACCGCCCTCGATGCCGACCAGAAGATGGACGAGAGCCGCCTGCAGCTCAAGCTGGCCGCTGCCGAAGCCCGGGATTCTGCCGCCAAGCTGTCCCGCACCGACGCCCTTGCCGCCATGCGGTCCAAGGCGGATGAAGCCATGGAAGCTGCCCGCAAAGCCTCGCAGGACGCCAAGCTCAACGCTACTGAAGCCGCAACTGCGGTCAAGCTGGCCGCCAAAGGCACTGCCGAGCGGACCGCCGAGCTGCTCCGTCTGGAACAGCTGTCCGAGGAGCTGCAGGCCCGCAGCGAAGAGATGCAGGCCCGCCTGCAGAAAGAGCATTCGCCCATCGGCCGCCGCCGTATGATCCGCGCCTTCCCCAAGATGAAGTACGGCAAAAAGCTCACCCCCCTCGCTACCCTGCGGGAGCGGCTGAAAAACGAAAAGAAAGACTGATCCTTCCCACAACAAAAGCCCCGGCTCGCGCCGGGGCTTTTGTGCGTTATTCAGCTTATTTCCAGAGATTTTCGGGGTAGAGGCCCTCTTTGGTCATCCGGTCGATGGCGGCGACGACGAAGGGCTTATCCTCGCGGTAGGTCACGCCGTACCACTTGTCGTGGCTGCTCAGAAGCTTGACAGCGGCCTTGTGCTCGTCGATCAGCTCGGTGACGACGGTCGGAAGGAAGTACTCGCACTTGAGCGGATTTTTCGGCAGATTCTCGGTCAGCCAGCCGGCAAAGCGGCGGTCGGCCTCATCGAGGAAGCTGCGGCTGAAGCCCCACAGGTTCATGCTGACCGGGGTATCGCCGGGCAGGTCGGTCCAGCTGGCACCGCCGTCCTCGGTATAGTGGATGCCGTCCGCATAAGTCTCGATCCGGGTGCGCTCGGTAACGCTGTGGAGCGTGCCGTCGGGGTTGGCCATGCAGACGCCGCGGGAGACGCTGCCGTTCTCGGAGACGGTGTTTTTCAGCAGATAGCTCACCATGCAGTAATCGTAGAGGGTGCCGTCCTCATGGGTGGAGAGATAATCGTAGATCACCTTGAACGCCTCCGGGCCGTAGTAGTCGTCGGCGTTGATGACCGCAAAGGGGCCGTCAATGAGGTCTTTCGCGGCCAGCACTGCATGGCAGGTGCCCCACGGCTTGACCCGGCCCTCCGGGATGGCAAAGCCTTCCGGCAGATTTTCCAGCTGCTGGAACGCATACTTCACCTGCATCACCTTGGACACCCGGTCGCCGATGGCGGCGCGGAAAGTCTCTTCCAGCTCCTTTTTGATGACGAACACCACCGTCTCGAACCCTGCGCGGTGGGCGTCGTAGAGGGAATAGTCGATAATGACCTGACCGTTCGGCCCCACCGGGTCGATCTGCTTCATGCCACCGTAGCGGCTGCCCATGCCTGCCGCCATGACCACCAGTACCGGTTTGTTCATTGTTTGTAACCTCCTGCTCGCAGAACTTTTGCCCCATTATACTCCAAATCCGGCCCGGCAACAAGGCACCGGCCCCTGTTTTTTCGTTCCATCTGCTTTACTTTCGGCAGAAAAGGCGGTATTCTTTATATATTGTACTGTTTCAGCATTTTTCAGGAGGGACCCATGGACATCCGCCAACTGCATTATTTTCTGGTTCTCTGCGAGGAGATGAACTACACCCGCGCGGCCCAGCGGCTGTTTTTGTCGCGGCAGGCGTTGCGGCAGAGCATCACCGCACTGGAGGCTGAGCTGTGCGGCCCGCTGTTCGTCAGCGCGCACCACAAGCTCTCCCTGACCGACCGGGGCCTGAGCCTGCAGCGGCACGCCGCGCCGGTGGTCGAGCAGTTCCAGCAGATGCAGGCCGCGCTCCATGCCGAGATCCAGTCCGCCGAGCCCATCAAGATCGGCATCAGCGTCTCGCTGGTGCCCGACTATCTGCCCGGCCTTGAGACCCAGCTCGACAAATTCCGACAGCAGTATCCCCACATCGAGATGCGGTTCCGGCTGCTGGACAACGACGCCGTGGCCGACGGGGTCGAGCAGGGCGAGCTGGACGCCGGCCTTGTGATGGACTTGGGCTGTGCAGCCAAAGTGCTGGCCCGGACAACCCTCCGGGCAGACCCTGCCTGTCTGCTGGTGCCCCGGGGCCACCCCTTCTGGGAGAAAGAGAGCATCCCCCTCGCCGAGCTGCGGGGCCAGCACATCCTGCTGCCCAGCCTGCGGCAGGATCTCTTCGCGCCCCTCTGGGACACCTGCGCCCGGGCCGGTTTTGCGCCCGACGCCGAGATCGGCCCCAGCTTCTATCAGGCCTATTACCTCGTGCAGGAGCAGCTCTGCACCTGCCTGACCCGGTACGAGCCGGGTGCCCGCCGGGAGCTGGACCGGGTGCGGGACGTGCTGATCGAGGATCTGCCGCCCCTCTGCGTCTCCCTCGTCCAGCGGCGGGACCACAGCTCTGCCTACATCGACCTGCTGCGCAGCTATTTGATGGATGTGCTGGGCGGTTCGGCTTCCCTGCCGCCCCGCCGCGGACGGCCGGCCAAGCCCTTCTACAACCTGCCCGTCCTGTCCAGCAGTGCCGAAAAGCAGCCGGTGCCTACCGCTGCATCCCACCCGGCACCCGGCACCCCGCTGCCCTTCGAGGGCGGCCACAACTTCCGGGAGCTGGGCGGCTACACCGCCGACGAAGGTAAGACCGTCAAATGGGGGCAGATCTTCCGGGGCATCCCCACCAGCCTGCTGCAGAGCGACGCCGACCGGAAGCTGCTGGATTCGCTGGGCCTGCGGCTGATCCTCGACCTGCGGAGCGAGGCAGAGGCCGCAAAACAGCCCGACTATGTGCCGGACGGTGCCCGTCTGGTGCGGATCTGCGGCCTCTGCCACCCGGACGGCACCGAGATTGCCTTCTCGCCCGAGGACAAAGAGAAATTGCTGAAAGGCCGTCTGGACGAGGACCACAACATGGCCGACGCCATGTACGAGCAGATGCTTTTCGGCAACAAGGCGTTCAAGGAGCTGTTCCGCGCGCTGGAAGCCGGCGAGACGCCCATTCTCTTCCACTGCTCCGCCGGAAAAGACCGCACCGGCGTGGCCGCCATGCTCATTCTGCTGGCTCTGGGAGCCACGGATGAAGTCATCTCCGCCGATTTCGTCCAGAGCAATGTCTGCCGCCAGTCGGAGCTGGAAGCAGCATGGGCCAAGCACGCTGACGAGATTGCCGCGAACCCCGCCATGAAGGAGCATTACCTCGGCATCGCGGGCGTTTACCCCGAGTCGGTGCCCTTTGTGCTGGGCATCATCCGGCAGAAATTCGGCAGCGGCGACGCCTACCTCGAGGCCGAATACGGCCTGACCCCCGCCCGCCTCATGCGCCTGCGCCGGATGTATTTAGAATAAGCCTAAAAATCTTGAAAAATGAGTTTGGATTACTTGACATTCCGCCGAATCTCTCGTAATATAAGAAGTAGTATGGAATTCATGACGCTGTATGCTGGGCGTTCTGCGAACAAATTTCAATGGGGCTTCATCTGCCCGTTTTTATAAGAAGATCTTGTAAATCTCAAAAAGCCGCATCAAGGACCTGCAGACCGGGCAAACCGCCGCTCTGCCTGTGTTTTGTTGTCTCTTTTCCGTTGAAAATCGCATCATAGAACCTGTTCCCGCGCTTTTGCACCGCAGCGTCTCCAGAATTTAGTTGAATTTGAATTTTGACTTTAAGGAGAGTGAACACGATGACCCCGATCACTTTGATCGTGGCGTTGATCGTAGCTGCCGTTGGCATCGGCGCGGGTTATTTTATTGGTTACAACAACCGTAAAAAGACCGCTGAGGCCCAGATCGGCAGTGCCGAAGCCGAGGCGACCCGCCTCGTGAACGAAGCGATCAAAACCGCGGACCAAAAACGCAAAGAAGCCGTTCTGGAAGCAAAGGACGAGGCTTTCCGCCTGAAAGCGGAAGTTGACGCCCAGAAAGCGGAGGCCGACAAGGAGATCAAGCAGCGTCGCGCTGAGATCACCCGGCAGGAGAACCGCATCGACCAGAAGGAGACCGCCCTCGACCGCAAGACCGAAGCTCTGGAGCGGAAAGAGGAAGAGCTGAAAAAGAAGAACGAAGAGGCTGACGCACATCTGGCCGAGATCGACGCCCTGCGCGCCAAGGAGATGGAGCGTCTGGAGACGCTGGCCGGCCTGAGTCAGGAAGACGCCCGCGAAGTGCTGCTGCACAAGGTGGACGAGGAACTGACCCACGAGAAAGCCGTCCGTGTGGCTGCCTACGAGACCGATCTGAAGGAGAACTGCGACAACATCGCCCGCAACCTGATCGGTCAGGCCATCAGCCGCTGCGCTGCTGACCACTGCAGCGAGACCACCGTCAGCGTCGTGCCGCTGCCCAGTGACGAGATGAAGGGCCGCATCATCGGTCGTGAGGGCCGCAACATCCGCGCCCTCGAGACTGCGACCGGCGTGGATCTCATCATCGACGATACCCCGGAGGCCATCACCCTGTCCTCTTTCGACCAGACCCGCCGCGAGGTCGCCCGGATGACGCTGGAACGTCTGATCGGCGACGGCCGTATCCATCCGGCCCGCATCGAGGAGACGGTGGAGAAGTGCCGCCACGACCTCGAGCTGCAGATGAAGCGCGAGGGCGAGCACGCCGTTATGGAGCTGGGCATCCACGGCCTGCACCCCGACCTGATCAAGCTGATCGGCCGCCTGAAGTACCGCACCAGCTTCGGCCAGAATGCCCTGACCCACAGCATGGAAGTGGCTTGGCTGGCTGGCCTGCTGGCCGGTGAGATGGGCGTGAACGTCACGCTGGCACGCCGTGCCGGTCTGCTGCATGACATCGGCAAGGCTCTTGACCACGAGATCGAGGGCAGCCACGTCCAGATCGGCGTCGATATCTGCCGCAAGTATAAGGAGAACACCCAGATCATCCACGCCATCGAAGCCCACCACGGCGATGTCGAGCCCAAGACCCCGCTGGCCTTCATCATTCAGGCCTGCGACGCCATCAGTGCCGCCCGCCCGGGTGCCCGCCGTGAGAACGTTGAGAGCTACGTCAAGCGTCTGGAAAATCTGGAGGAGATCTCTTCCAGCTTCGAGGGCGTCGAGCAGGCATTCGCTGTGCAGGCCGGCCGCGAGGTGCGCATCATGGTCAAGCCCGACGTCATCAGCGACGATCAGGTGATCCTGCTGGCCCGTTCCATCGCCAAGAAGATCGAGGACACCCTCGATTATCCCGGCCAGATCAAGGTCAACGTCATCCGCGAGAGCCGTGCTGTCGAGTACGCAAAGTAAATCCTGTCTTTTCCGAAGCCGCTGTGGGAAACCACGGCGGCTTTTTTCTGTGTTTTGTGCTTGACAATCCCGGGCAAAGGGAGTATACTTCTCCTCACAACCCAATAAACATACAAATAATATAGGTTTTATAGGAATAGGAGGAATCAACTCATGTCTGTGGATCTTCTGGATCTGGGGGCCTTGGCCCTGAGCGCAGTGTTCTTTGCACTGCTGTATTACCTGCACAAGAAAAAGCACGTCGATTTCGGCATCCGCACCATTCTGGCCGTTGGTCTCGGCCTGATCGTGGGTCTGGTCTTTAAGGGCCATCACACCTACGTTGCGGCGGTCGGCACCATTTACGCCCATGTTGTTTCAGCTGTGGTCGTGCCGCTGCTGATTTTCAGCATCATCTCCAGCATCACCAACCTCGGCAACTCGGTGCGGCTCAAGAACATCGGCCTCAAGACCGTCTTCTTCCTCGTGCTGAACACCTTCTTTGCCAGCGTCATCACCCTGATCGCCGGCATCGTCACCAACGTGGGCCACGGCGTCCAGTATGAGCTGGCCACCGACTACACCGCCAAGGAAGTCCCCACCTTTGTGGATACCGTCATCAGCCTCTTCCCCAGCAATCTGGCCTCCCACTGGGTCAACGGCGAGGTCGTTCCCATCGTCGTCTTCTCCATTCTGGTTGCCATCAGCTACAACAAGCTGGCCGTCAAGAAGCCCGAAGAGGCCGCACCTTTCAAAAAGTTCATCGACGCCGGTGATCTGGTCATGGGCCGGGTCGTCAGCTATGTCATCTCCTTCACCCCGTATGCCGTTCTGTCCCTGATCGCCCGCGCCGTCAGCCGCTCTTCTCCGGCCGATCTGCTGCCCCTGCTGAGCGTTCTGGTGCTGACCTATGTGCTCTGCGCCATCCAGATCTTTGTGGTCGAGGGTGCGCTCATCAAGTTCGTGGGCCATCTCAGCCCGATCAAGTTCTTCAAGGGCATCTGGCCGGCAGCCACCGTCGCCTTTACCTCCCAGAGCAGCATCGGCACCATCCCGGTCAACGTCAACCAGCTGACCAAGAAGCTGGGCGTCAACGAGGACATCGCCTCCTTCGGTGCAAGCCTTGGTGCCAACCTTGGTATGCCGGGCTGCGCCGGTGTCTGGCCCACCCTGCTGGCCGTCTTTACCATCCATCTGCTGGGCATTGACTACACCCCCGTGCAGTACGCCTTCCTCGTGGTGCTGGCCGTCGTCGTCTCCATCGGCACCGTCGGCGTGCCCGGCACAGCCACCATCACCGCCACGGCCCTGTTTGCCGCCGCCGGCCTGCCCGTGGAAGCCATCATCCTGCTTTCGCCCATTTCCAGCATCGCAGACATGGCCCGCACCGCCACCAACGTTGTGGGTGCTGCTACGGCTACGACCCTCGTTGCGGCCACCGAAGGCCAGCTAGACAAGGCCGTGTACAACGGCGAAGCTGCCGAGAACGCCTGATCTGCGTTCTCTTCTCCCATCAAGACTCTCCTTCTGCGCCCTTTGTGCCCGAAAAGCACAGAGGGCGTTTTTCTTTACAAAACAAAGGGCCCGCGCATCGCTGTATTTTTATGGCGTACAAGTCATACTTATTTTGCAGCCACTGTATTTTCGTAGCGTACAGTACAGGGTCAAAACTATACAAAATTTAACGCGGATTTTCGGCAGAATGTTGGTCAAACCACAGAAATCCCATCAAACGCCTCGGTTTTTCGGCAAACCCCTTTCTTTTTCGATCGGGGCGGAGTATAATACAGCCATCGCACAAGGGTGTGTGAGCTCCAGAGGGGGAGCCAAGTCACCTTGTGCATTTTTCAGAACCACGCGCTTTATCAAGCTAAAGTGGTGAAGAGAGGGGAAAAGATATTATGAGATTCGATCGTCGTATTTCGCGCCGCAGCTTTCTGGCAGCTGCCGGTGTCACCTCTGCTGCTCTGGCACTGACTGCCTGCGGCGGCTCGTCCAGCACGGCAGCTTCTTCTACGGCTGCTTCCACCGGCGCAAGCTCCGCAGCAGCTGGCACTGCAGCGGGCGGCACGCTGAACATCATGCTGGAGACCGAGGTCCAGTCTCTGGACCCGCAGGTGGCCACCGACGGCACCTCCTTTGAAGTCATCGCCGACTACACCGACGGCCTGATGCAGATGGATGCCGACGGTGCTGCGATCCCGGCCATTGCCGAGACCTACGACATCAGCGAGGACGGCAAGACCTACACCTTCCACCTGCGCAACGCCAAGTGGTCCAACGGCGATGCCGTGACCGCCGCCGACTTCGTGTTCGGCTGGCAGCGTGCCGTCGATCCCGCAACGGCTTCCGAGTATTCGTATATGCTGTCCGACATCGGTCAGGTGGTCAACGCCGCCGAGATCATTGCCGGCGAGAAGCCCGTCACCGATCTGGGCGTGACCGCCGTCGATGACAAGACCCTCGAAGTCCAGCTGAACGTTCCCGTCAGCTACTTCCTGAGCCTGATGTACTTCCCGACCTTCTACCCGGTCAACGAAGCCTTCTACAACACCTGCGCCGACACCTTCGGCACCAGCCCCGACACGGTGCTGTCCAACGGTGCCTTCGTCCTGACCGACTATCAGCCCGCTGCCACCGCATTTGAGCTGACCAAGAACCCCGATTACTACGACGCCGATAAGATCGCGCTGGACGGTCTGGCCTATCAGGTCATCAAGGACAGCCAGCAGGCTCTGATGAGCTATCAGACCGGCGCACTGGATATGACCCTGCTGAACGGCGAACAGGTCGATCAGGTCAAGGACGATCCCGAGTTTACCAGCGTGGGTGCCGGTTACCTGTGGTACATCAGCCCCAACATCTCCGGTGTGCCCGATCTGGTCAACGAGAACCTGCGCAAGGCCATCACCTTCGCACTGGACCGTGACGCCATCACCAACGATGTGCTGAAGGATGGTTCCGCCCCCTGCTACACCGCCGTTCCTCCGCAGTTCGCAACCGGTCCCGACGGCAGCGACTTTGCCGCCGACCAGACCCAGTTCTCCGAGTACTGCGCTTACGATGCAGACAAAGCCAAGGAGTATTACGAAGCCGCCAAGAGCGAGCTTGGCAAGGATTCCTTCACCTTTGATATGGTCGTGGATGCCGACGATGCACCCCAGAAGGTCGCACAGGTCGTCAAGGAGCAGCTGGAGACCACGCTGGACGGCTTCACCCTGAACCTGACCGTTGAGCCCAAGAAGCAGCGCGTGCAGGATATGCAGGACGGCACCTTTGAGATCGGCCTGACCCGCTGGGGCCCCGACTACGCCGACCCGATGACCTACCTCGGTATGTGGGTCACCGGCAACTCCAACAACTACGGTCTGTGGAGCGACGCCGATTACGATGCCATCATTGATGAGTGCACCACCGGCGACCTCTGCACCGATCCCGAGGGCCGCTGGGCTGCCCTGTACGAGGCCGAGCAGATCGTCCTCGAGCAGGCCGTCATCTTCCCGCTGTACGGCCAGTGCAACGCCGAGATGATCTCCAGCAAGGTCACAGGCGTCGAGCATCACCCCTGTGCTCTGAACCGCGTGTACAAGAACACCGTCAAGAGCGAGTAAAGAACAACTGAACAGCTGAACCAAAGGCCGCACAGTGGCCCCTGCAAAAAGCCACTGTGCGCCTTTTTGCCATTGCAGCTGTCCGCGGCTGGCGCACGATTGGCCGCAGAAAATGACAATTCCGAAACCCGGATAAAGGGGGTTACCCGACGTGAAAAAATACACACTCAAGCGCATCCTCACCTCGCTGTTTACCCTGCTGGCCATCCTGCTGGTGCTGTTCATCCTGATGCAGCTGATGCCCGGCTCGCCCTTCAACGACGAGAAGCTGACGGCCGATATGCGCGCCGCGCTGTACGCCAAGTACGGCCTCGATCAGCCCATTTACATTCAGTTCTTCCGCTATGTCGGCAATATGCTGCGGGGCGATCTGGGTGTAAGCTACAACATCTCCAAGAATACGCCCATCTCCCAGCTGGTGCAGGCCCGCCTGCCCGTCTCCATCCAGATCGGCGGCATGGCCGTCACGCTGGGTGCCTTGGTAGGTCTGGTGCTTGGCATCATCGCCGCCCTCAAGCGGGACACCATCTTCGACACCATCGCCACCATCATTTCGGTCATCGGCGTGTCGGTGCCCTCCTACGTCTTTGCACTGGCGTTGAGCTACACCTTCGGCTTCAAGCTGCAGTGGTTCCCGATGCTGTTCTCCGCCAAGGACATCTTTGGTTCCAGCGTCCTGCCCAGCATCTCGCTGTCCATGTTTACCATGGCGTCCATCGCCCGCTTCACACGCAGTGAAATGATCGAAGTCCTCGACTCCGACTATATGCTGCTGGCCGAGAGCAAGGGCATCTCCGGCCCGGCGTTGATCTTCCGCCACGCTTTGCGCAACGCCCTGATCCCCATCATCACCGTGCTGGCCCCGCTCATCGTGGACCTGATGACCGGCTCGCTGGTGGTCGAGAAGATCTTTGCGATCCCGGGCGTCGGCAGCCTGCTGGTGACCGCCATCCAGTCCAACGACTACAATGTGGTCATTGGTCTGAGCTTCATTTACAGTGCCATGTACATCGGCATCATGCTGGTGGTCGATCTGCTGTACGGCATCATCGACCCGAGAATTCGTCTGGCAAAGGGGGATGATTGACCATGGCAGAAAAAGCGATCCGTCTGGGCGGCGAAAGCACTGCCGCCGCCATCACCAAGGCCGTCAACGACTCCTTCCCGGAGCACACCTTTGACGCAGCCGATTTCACCCTCAAGCACAACGATGCCGAGATCGCGGTGGACACCAACTTCGCGGCACAGAGCTTCTGGAAAGACGCCCGCATCCGCTTCTTCCGCAAGAAGAGTGCCGTGCTGGGCCTTGTCCTCATCGTCGTCATCGTCCTGCTGGCCATCTTTGGCCCGGGCATGAACAGCTACACCTACTCCGGGCAGGACCTGAGCCAGAAGAACTTCGCGCCCCGCGTGCCCGGCATTGAGCAGTTCGGCATTCTGGACGGCAGTGAGAAGATGAGCACCACCACCGGCTCCAAGATCATCAACAACTATGTCGAAAAGGGCAAGACCGACGTCTACTACTGGTTCGGCAGCGACCTGTACGGCCGCGACATCTGGACCCGTACTTGGGAGGGTGCCCGGGTCTCCCTCATCATCGCGGTGGCCGCCGCCGTCATCGACATGGTGATCGGCATGAGCTACGGCCTGATCTCGGGCTATTTCGGCGGAAAAGTCGATATGCTGATGCAGCGGTTCCTCGAGATCGCCAACGGCATTCCCCGTCTGGTCATCGTGACGCTGCTGCTGTTGGTCCTGCAGCCCGGTATGCTGACCATCATCTTCGCCCTGATGCTTACCGAGTGGGTCGGCATGAGCCGCATCGCCCGCGCCGAGATGCTCAAGCTGAAAGATCAGGAATTCGTGCTGGCGTCCCGGACGCTGGGTGCAGGCAGCTTCTTCATCATCTTCAAGGAAGTGCTCCCCAACATCATCGGACCCATCATCACGCAGGTCATGTTCAGCATCCCCACCGCCATCTTCACCGAGGCGTTCCTTTCCTTCGTGGGTCTGGGCATCCCGGTGCCCCAGTGCTCACTGGGTTCTCTGATCAGCGAGCTGTACAACAGCTTTACCACCCATCCGTACCAGATCATCCCGCCCATCGTGGTCATGAGCCTGCTGATGCTCAGCTTCAACCTCGTGGCCGACGGCCTGCGGGAAGCTCTGGATCCCAAGATGAAGAGTATGTAAAAGGAGGCAGCACACCATGCCTGAGAACAAAAAAGAACAGGTTCTGTCGGTGCGTGACCTCGACATTACCTTTAAGACTACCGCAGGCCCCGTCCACGCCATCCGCGGCGTGAACATCGACCTGTACAAAGGCGAGACGGTGGCTCTGGTGGGCGAGTCCGGTTCGGGCAAGTCCGTCACCATGAAAGCCGCCATGGGCATTCTGGCCCAGAACGCCACCGTCAACAGCGGCTCCATCCAGTTCAGCTACCATCACGCCGACGGCAGTCCCGAGACCGTGGACCTGCTGCAGAAGGACAAGAAGTGGATCCGCCGCCACATCAACGGTAAGCGGATCGCCATGGTCTTTCAGGATCCCATGACCAGCCTTGACCCCACCATGCAGATCGGCAAGCAGATCATGGAGGGAATGCTCTGGCACTTCAAGATGCCGAAAGCCGAAGCCTACAAGAAGGCCGTCGAGCTGCTGGAAGAGGTCGGCATCACCGACGCCGAAAAGCGGATGAAGAGCTACCCGCACCAGCTCTCCGGCGGTATGCGGCAGCGCGTGGTCATCGCCATCGCACTGGCCTGCGACCCCGACCTGCTGATCTGCGACGAGCCCACCACCGCACTGGACGTGACCATTCAGGCCAAGATCCTTGAGCTGATCCGCTCCATCCAGAAGGAGCGCGGCATCTCGGTCATCTACATCACTCACGATCTGGGCGTGGTGGCCAAGGTCGCCGACTATGTGGACGTCATGTACGCCGGCAAGATCGTCGAGACCGGCACCATCGACGAGATCTTCTACGATCCGCGCCACCCCTACACTTGGGGCCTGCTGTCGGCCATGCCCGATCTGGACACCGCCGACGACCGCCTGTATACCATCCCGGGTTCGCCACCGAACCTGCTGCATGAGAAGCCGGGCGATGCCTTTGCGCCCCGCAACCACTTCGCCCTCAAGATCGACGATGAGGTGGAACCGCCCATGTTCAAGATCACCGACACCCACTATGCGGCCACTTGGCTGCTGGATCCCCGTGCGCCCAAGGTCGAAATGCCGCCGGAGCTGCAGCAGCGGATCGCCCGGATGAAGGCTGAAGCAAAAAAGATCGAGGAGGCGGAGTAAATGGCAGCACAATCGGCTACCCCTCTGCTGAAAGTCGAGGGTTTGAAACAGTATTTCCGCGTCAACAAGAATTTCACGGTCAAGGCCGTGGACGACGTGAGTTTTGAGATCTATCCCGGCGAGACCTATGGTCTGGTGGGCGAGTCCGGCTCGGGCAAATCCACCATCGGCCGGAGCATCATCCGGCTGTACGACCCCACCGCCGGCAAGATCACATTCGACGGGCAGGACATCAGCGGCAAGCTGACCCACGCCCAGAACGCCACCCTGCGCACCCAGATGCAGATGATCTTTCAGGACCCCATGGCGTCCCTGAACCCCCGCAAGAAGGTGGAGGACATCATCGGCGAGGGTCTGGACATCCACCATATGTACAAGACGCAGGACGAACGCCGCGAGAAGGTGGAGCGCATTCTCGCCAAGGTCGGCCTTGCGCCCGAGCACGCCGAGCGGTACCCCCACCAGTTCTCCGGCGGCCAGCGGCAGCGCGTCGGCATCGCCCGCGCCCTCATCATGAACCCCAAGCTCATCATCGCCGATGAGTGCATCTCGGCTCTGGACGTGTCCATTCAGGCGCAGGTGGTCAACCTGATGAAGGACATCCAGCAGGAGACGGGCACGGCCTATCTCTTCATCGCCCACGACCTGTCCATGGTCAAGTACATCTCCGACCGGATCGGCGTGCTCCATCTGGGCCACCTGCTGGAGACCGGCACCACCGAGGAGATCTTCGCCACCCCCATCCACCCCTACACCCGGAGCCTGCTGTCGGCCATCCCCCTGCCGAACCCCGTGGTCGAAAAACGCCGCGTCGCCGAGACCTACGACTACGCCACCTCCGGCATCGACTACAACAAGGGCACCAGCCACCATGTCAGCGGCAGCCACTACGTCAAATGCACCGACGAAGAATTCGCCAAGTGGTGTAAGTAAATTTGCAGCAAAAAATCCCTGCACGGCTGTGCAGGGATTTTTTCGTTTTCATCTTCAAATTGTTTCAGTGCGCCGGGCGGAAATCGGCCGGGCAGACTTCTCCGCCCTGTGCAAGGAGTTGCCGGAGTATCTGCATGACGCCCTGCTCCCAGTGGGGCGGCGCGAGGAAAGGTACCCGCTGGCGGAGGGGCAGACTGCCGTTTTCCATCAGGAAGCCATAGCGGGCCGTTTCCAGCATCTCCGCGTCGTTGTAGGTGTCACCGAAAGCCATCATGCTGCTGGCCGGGATGCCGAGCTTTTCGCCCAGAATGGCCAGTGCCGCGCCCTTGTGGACGCCGGGGTTCATGATGTCTACCCAGTTCTTACCCGCGACGGCCACCGAAAATTCCGTGCCGCAGGCCGGGCCGTAGAGGGTGTCGAAGGCTTCCTGTGCGTTGTCCCGGGGCAGATAGATTGTGAACTTGTCCGCCGGGGCTGTCACCTCCGTCAGATCGTCCACATATTCCACCCGGGTGTAAAACTGCTTCATCACGGCGTCGTACTGCTGGTACTGCCGCTCCACATAGGCACTTTTCAGCCCGCAGAGGACGGCCACATCCCCGGCCTGACGGCTCTTGCGGGCCAGCGCACGCCAGCCCTCGGGCGGCATCTCGGAGGTGTAGAGGTCCTCGCCGTTCCAGCGGATGGCACCGCCGTTGTCGCCGATCAGGATCATCTCCCGGCGCAGGGTCGGGAACATCTCTTCCAAGGTATAGAGCGGCCGGCCGCTGGCGGCAGCGAAATGGATCCCCCGCGCGGCCAGAGCCTTGACCGTCGGCACGAAATCTGGCGGGAGCTGGCTGTGCTCGTCCAGCAGCGTCGCGTCCATATCCGACGCGATCAGGCGAATGCGGTCCATCGGCGGTTCTCCTTTATCCCATGTAGCTGATGTTCACATCCAGCTGGCCGCTGTACCCGCTAATCCGGGCCGAGCAGCTGCCCTGCCACAGATTGCAGGCGATGGGGCTTGACGCGACGTTGTAGTGGGCGTTCCAGATGCTGTATCCGGTCAGCTGGCTCAGATCGAGCCGCTTGCGGAACCACTGGGTGGAAGCATACACACCCGGCTGATAGCCCAGAGCCTTGACCTCCTCGCAGAAGGCGATGGCGCACTTGGTGCGGTCGGCCTGTCCCAGACCATCGGCACGTCCGCCGCCGTTGGAGGCACCGGAAGCCTCGCTGTCAAAGTAGATGGGGTAATCGAGTCCGCGGCCATTCAGGACATACCAGCAGCCCTGCGCTTCTTCCCGGGCCTCGTTCTCGTTGACGGCCTGACTGAAGAAGTAGACGCCCACCTTCAGGCCCGCATTCCGGGCGTTGGTGAAGTGTTCCTCAAACATGGGATCCTGCACCAGCGTGCCGCTGCCGTAGCCGCGGTAGCCGATGCGGATGATGACAAAATTGACACCGGCCTGCTTGACCTGCTGCCAGTTGATCTTGGACTGATATTTGGACACATCAATGCCGAAGTTGGCGGCCGTCTGCACGCCGTTGGCATCAAAATAATAGAGCTTATTGTCGATGGCGCGGATGCCGGTGACCGGCTTATTGGTGCCCTGATCGTAATAATAGGTCTTACCGTTCACGGTGCGCCAGCCAGAATAGACCGGCTCGGCAGGCTTGGAAGATGCTGCCGGTTCATCCGTCTTGTCGTCGTCCTTGATGCCGAAGAACCACTTCCAGAGCCACTTGAAGAAGCCGTTCTCGCTGTCAAGGCAGGTGGTCTCCAACTCGCTCTCATCCAGCGTGCCGGCATCCAGTGCGGCGCGGATCTCTTCCGGGGTCAGCAGGATGGTGCCGTCCTCGGTGGTGATCTGTGCATCGGCCAGCTCCTCCTCAATGGAATTGGTGCCGGCAGTGGGCTGTTCGCTCACAGCCTCGGATTCTGCCGTGCTCTCGGCGGCTTCGGACTCTGCGGGTGCTTCTTCCGGCTCTGCGGCAGGTTCCACGCTTTCAGCAGGAGCTTCCGCAGCGGGTTCGGTTTCTGCATTCTCATTTTCGACCGGCGTTTCTTCCGGGGCACTCAGCGGATCCTCTGCGGCCAGCTCTGCCGTCTCCTGCTGGAACTTCGGGAAGGCGTTCTCCTGCTCGATCTCCGCCGTGCTGCCCGCCATGGGGTCGGCCGGCGTTTCGGGCTGGGCCGGTGCTTCTGCGGCCGGTTCGGACGCGGCCGGAGCGGTTTTCTCCGGGGCTTCCGGCTGCTCAACAGGCTTGGATTCCGGCTTTGCTTCCGGCTTCTTCACCGTCTCGGGCTGGGTCGTCTCCGGCTCCTGCTGGGCCTGCGACGAAGCTTCCGGTTCGGTTTGGGTCGTTTCCGTCTTGGGATTTTTGGTGCTGTGGTTGTATTTTGCGTTCAGATCGGTAGATTCGCTCTCCCACCGCAGGGTGGTCGGTTCCACCGCAAGGCCCGTAGGCTGGGTGAGCAGCAGGGCCGTGGTGCCGGCCCCGCCCACCGCGACCGCCAGAGCCATGACCATAGCAGCCACGGCCTGCCCCACGCCGCGGCGTGCGCCCTTTCCTTTCTTTTCGGATGTGTTTTTATCTTTCATGCCGTTCATTCTGCCTCCGCTTGATCGGGCATTTCCCGGTTTTTTTCATACGTTTCAAAGACACTATTTTCACTCTTTCAGTATACACCCAACCCCCGGTCTGCGTCAATCGGCTTTGGCCGCAGGCGGCGGGCAGAGCCCAGATTTCACAACTCGGGCCGGTGTCTTGCTCCGCAGGAACATTCCGCTCCGGAGTGTATACGTTTTTCTGCACGGAAAAATTGCACCTGAAGCACGAAATCGGTCTTTTTCGGGCAAATTTTCATTTTCCTCTTGCTGTCTTGACAGGTGTATGGTATCATGATGGTCATGCAGTTCGGTTGCAGTCAAACGCGGAACTTCAAGGACATCCAAGACAGAAAGGCAGAGTACTTATGTCAAATGTAAAAGATTTCTTAAAACGCAAAGATATCGTCATCACGCCGCAGCGGTATCTGATCGAAGCCCTCGGTGCCATGGCGCAGGGTCTGTTCGCCAGCCTGCTGATCGGCACCATCATCAAGACGCTGGGCCAGCAGACCGGGCTGGACGTGCTCGTGGACCTCGGCAGTTATGCCACCGCCATGAGCGGCCCAGCCATGGCCGTCGCCATCGGCTGGGCACTCCACTGCCCGCCGCTGGTGCTGTTCAGTCTGGTCACGGTCGGCTACTCCTCTAACGCGCTGGGCGGGGCCGGCGGCCCGCTGGCCGTCCTCATCATCGCCATCGTTGCTTCGGAACTCGGCAAGGCTGTCAGCAAGGAGACCAAAGTAGACATCCTTGTGACTCCGCTGGTGACCATCTTTGCGGGCGTCGGCCTCTCGATGCTGATCGCGGCCCCCATCGGTGCCGCCGCCAGTCAGGTGGGTACCCTCATCATGTGGGCCACAGAGCAGGCTCCCTTCGTCATGGGCATTCTCGTCTCGGTCATCGTGGGCGTTGCCCTGACCCTGCCGATCTCTTCCGCTGCCATCTGCGCCGCACTGGGCCTGACGGGTCTGGCCGGCGGTGCGGCCGTGGCTGGCTGCTGCGCCCAGATGGTGGGCTTTGCCGTCATGAGCTATAAGGAGAACGGCGTCGGCGGTCTGGTCAGTCAGGGCCTCGGCACCAGTATGCTCCAGATGGGCAACATCGTCAAAAATCCCCGCATCTGGATCGCCCCCACCCTTGCCAGTGCCATCACCGGCCCGCTGGCCACCTGCCTGTTCCATCTCGAGATGAACGGCGCGGCCGTCTCGTCCGGCATGGGTACCTGCGGTCTGGTGGGGCAGATCGGCGTGTACACCGGCTGGGTCAACGACGTGGCCGCCGGCACCAAGGCCGCCATCACCCCGATGGACTGGGTCGGCATGGTGCTGATCTGCTTCGTCCTGCCCGCCGTGCTGAGTGTTCTCTTCTGCGAGATCGAGCGCAGGCTGGGCTGGATCAAAGAGGGCGACCTGAAGCTGGATTGATCCCCTGTTCTTGGCTCGCCCCTCGGGAGAGCTGGCGCGAATGCGCCTGAGAGGGCATTTTACAGCTTTTTGCCGTTGAGCACCGCTTCTTTCAGCACATCCTGCTCATACGTCAGTTTGAGAGAGAAGAAGGGCCGCTCTTCATCGAGCAGTTTCAGGAAGATCTTGTCCCCCTCCCAGATGGGAAGATCCTTCACCTGCTCCTTCGGCACCCACTCCAAAACGCCCTCATTGCAGGCGTCGCCCTTGATCATCGTGCCGGTCCACTCCGTCGCGGTGAAGAGGTGCATATACTCGGTCAGATCGTCCAGAATGAAGGTCACGATGCCCCGGTAGCGGTAGCGCGTCAGGGTCACACCCGTCTCTTCCCACACTTCGCGGAGCACACAGTCCTCCGGGCTTTCAAACCGCTCGAACTTTCCGCCCACGCCGATCCACTTGTCCTTGTTCATGTCGTGCTCTTTCTTGACCCGGTGCAGCATCAGGTAGGCACCGTCTTTTTCCAGATAGCACAGGCTGGTGTTCAGCATCGGAAAGTTCGTGTTCAATTCCATTGGTTTTCTCCTTTAAATCCCTATATTCTATTTAAATCCCTATATTCTATTATATAGAACATATAAGGCGTTCCGCAGGGTCTCCTACGGAACGCCTTTGTCGTTTCACGTTATTTCAGAATATTTGTCTCATGCCTTGCGGCTGGCGCGGCCTTTGCCGGCGTTGTTCAGCTTGCGGACCAGATCGTTCTGGTGCTTGCGCTGGGAGGGTGTCGGCTCGGCATCCCGCTTTTCCTCGCCGCGGGCCGAAGTCTGCTGCGCATTGGCATCCACCCGAACCAGATTCCATTCCTGATTGCCGCCGGCGACGTAGTTCCAGATCTGGGCCTGTGCGCCGTTGGAGGTGTTCATCCCCACGAGGTCGATGTACTTGTCGGCCAGCACATTCCGGATGCGGGTGCGCCCGCTGCGGGTCGGCTCCAAGGCCCAGCACTGGCTCAGGCCGCTGGTACGGCCCCACTGATGGAGCCAAGTGCCCTCCATCACGCCGCCGAGGGCGAGGTCGATCATCTTGCCGGTAAACCGGTTCTGGATCCGCCAGCGTCCGTCACCCGCGTCCACAAACTTCCACTGCTGCCACGGATGGCCCGCATAATCCCACAGGCGGATCGCAGCACCGTTCTCAGTGTTGAAGTTCTTGACCTCCAGCACCTTCCCGTTGGGAGCTTTGATGAGGTAAAATTCGTCTTCGAGTATTAAAACCTGCGATGTTTTCGCCATAGCTGCGATCTCCTTTCCGATTTGGTGGTTCTATTATAGCTTATTTTGAAAGCGGCAACAAGGATAGTTTTCCATAATCTTTTTTCGTTTTCTTGTGCAGTTTGTTCGTCCCACGTTCTACTGCCAAAATCCGACCTTCAAAACAGGGCTTTTGCCGGCCCAAAAAGGGCGATTTTTCCGGTTTAAAAAGCAAGAACTTTTGGCCCGTTTTCTTTAAAAGTATAACTTTCAGACCCCACCCGAAACAGGCCGTTTCCGCCGCCCGGACCGGCCCGCTGCCCCTGCACAAAACGCGCTGTTTTCGCTTTGGAAACACTTTGTCTTTCTATGACCGGCTTTTGGCCAAATTGTGAACATTCTGTGCGCGGCAGGCGGTCAGGTCCGCTGTCGCTTCACCTTGATAAAGTAAAGCAGTTTTTGCCACTTCACTTTTGTGAATTTACCATTTTTCAGAGAACGCTTTCATTTGTTTCACGTTTTCGGGTATTGACTTTATCTCCGGGATGCGGTATAGTATGGTTGCAGGGAGCGGTGAGTTCCCACGAAAACATTGAACTTCAGGTTCCGGTCCGCCGGGCCTGCGAGAAAAATATAGGAGGTTTGATTATGTACTATTACATTCTGGGTTGTGGCATTGCTTGTGTGGTTCTGTTCGGCATCAGCAGCATGGAATCGGTATGCGTCAAGCCGGCCGAGATTCTGGCAAAGGTCGTTCTGTGGCCTGTTGCCCTGATGGAAGCAGTTGTTCGTTACAGCTCCACTCATCACAACTTCAAGGCTGCGCTGTAAGCACACACGCTTCGTGATCTGAAACGACAACGAGGCCGCGGCACTCAACGAAACGAGTGCCGCGGCCTTTTTGTTTTGCACTCCGGGCGGGATTATGATATGATAAGGGCAGAATCCCCCGCCAAACCGCAAAAAACAGTTTTGAGAAAAGACAGGAGCACTATGAAACCCGATTATAAACTGGTCGCAAAGGCTAAATACATCCACATGACCGCCGACCTTGCCAGCGAGCTCTGGCACGAGGTCTACAAACGCTATTATCCGGCAAAGCAGCTCGACACGCTGGTGGACACCCTGCAGAGCGCGGACGCCATCGAGGAGGACATCGACAATGATGTGAACTACTTCCTCGTCTTCCTCGGGGACAAGCTGATCGGCTATTTCGCATGGAAGATGGAGAACACCGCCCTCCACCTGATCCACCTCTACCTCAAGCCCGAATACCGGGGCAAGGCACTGGGCCGGGACATCGTGTCCACCTGCGAGCGTCTGGCCCGGGGCGAGGGCCGGGGCCGCGTCTACTGCGAAGTCCACAACAAGGCCCTGCCTGTGATGCAGTTCTTCAAAGCGCGGGGCTACCGCCCCCTCCGCCCGGGCGAAAATGTCGTGGCCGGCATCGAACTGCAGCAGACCATTCTCGAGCGGATGCTGTAAAATTCCCCATTGCATTTTCCCGGCGAATGTACTACACTAAAGTAGTGTATTGAAGTGCCCGCTGCGGGCCGCACCTACGCCAAAAACGGGGAGGAAAAGCGATATGGCAAAAGACCACCCGACCGGAGAATCCGGTCTGTATGCCGCGCTTCTGGAGCTGAAAACGCCGGAGGAGTGCTACCGTTTCCTGCAGGACGTTTGCAGTTACGCCGAGCTGAGCGCAATGGAGCAGCGTTACAACATCGCCGAAAAGCTGGTGAGCAAGCAGAGCTACACCAGCATCATGGGCAACATTGGCGCATCCAGTGCCATCATCAGCCGGGTCAGCCGGGTGATCGGCCGGGAGGACAGCGTCCTCCGCCGGATCCTCGAAGAAAAAGAAGGAGGCTCTTCCAATGAGTAAGGCAGTTGTATTTTTCGCCGACGGCACCGAGGAGTGCGAGGCTCTGCTGGTGGTCGATCTGCTCCGCCGCGCCAAGGTCGAGGTCATCGTGGCCTCCGCCATGGGCCGCAAAGAGGTCGTCAGCAGCCATAAGGTCCACCTGACCACCGACGCTGTGGCCGAAGAAGTCGATTACTCCGACGTGGATATGGTCGTTCTGCCGGGCGGCATCCCGGGCACGCCCAACCTCGCCGCCAACAAGACCGTCACCGATACCTGCGTGTCCTTTGCCAAGGCCGGCAAGAAGGTGGCCGCCATCTGCGCCGCTCCCAGCATCCTCGCCAACCTCGGCCTGCTGGAATGCAGGAACGCCACCTCTTATTCCAGCTTTCAGGATAAGCTGGCCGGTGCCATCGTCCACGATCAGGAAGTGGTCGTCGATGGCAACATCACCACCAGCTATGGCCTCGGCGGTGCCATCCCCTTCGGCCTCGAGCTGGTGCGCCAGCTCGTCAGCCCCGAAGAGGCTGACCGCATCCAGAACGCCATCGCCTATCGGCATTAAGAACGGAGGCCTTTCTCTATGCGCTTTATCACCTGCCGTTTACCGGACGGGATCGAAGACCCGGCCATTTTGTCACCGGACGGGAAACAGGTCTGGCCGCTGAGCTGGCTGGGCTTATCTTACGAAACACTGAACGACGCGATCCCCTTTCTGACCCCGCAGGTGCGGGCCGGGCTGTCGCTGGCCATCGCGGGCATTCCTGCCCTGCCGATCGAGTCCGTGACTCTCGAAAGCCCCATCCCCGCACCGGCGCAGGATGTCATCTGCCTCGGCATCAACTACATGGCCCACTCGGACGAGGCGGAGAAGTATTCCGCCGATGCTTTTGCGACCCAGCATCAGGATGCGATCTACTTCTCGAAGCGGGTCACCCGGGCTGTCCCGGACGGCGGCTGCATCGAGGCCCACACCGATCTTGTAAAGAAGCTCGATTATGAGTGCGAGCTGGCCGTCGTGCTGGGCAAGGACGCGAAAGATGTCCCGGACGGACAGACGAAGGATTACGTCTTCGGCTACACCATCCTCAACGACGTCTCGGCACGGGACGTCCAGACCGCCCACAAGCAGTGGTATTTCGGCAAGAGTCTCGATGGGTTTACCCCCATCGGCCCCTGCATCGTCACGGCGGACGAGTTTTCCGACTACCCGCCCAGACTCGGCATCCGCAGCTTTGTCAATGGCGAAAAACGGCAGGACTCCAACACGTCCTTGCAGATCTTCGACATTGACCATGTGATCGCGGAGCTGTCGCAGGGCATGACCCTGAAAGCGGGCACCATCATCGCCACCGGCACCCCGGCCGGCGTCGGGATGGGGATGGACCCGCCGCAGTTCCTTGTGCCGGGCGATGAAGTCCGGTGCGAGATCGACGGCATCGGTTCACTGACCAATAAAGTGAAGTAAAAATTGAGGACATCCGGCGAACGCTGGATGTCCTCAATTTTTATAGAATCAGATTTTCTTGACCGTCAGTTCATGAGGATAGTGATTCAGCACCTCGCAGCCATCCTCGGTGACCCGTACCAGATCCTCGATCCGGACGCCGAATTTGCCCGGCAGGTAGATGCCCGGCTCGATGGAGAAGCACATTCCCGGCGTGACGACATTCTCGTTGACCGCCGACACATCTCCGGCCTCGTGATCCTCCAAGCCGATGAAGTGGCCGAGGCGGTGGTTGAAGTAGGGGCCGTAGCCTGCCTCGGTGATGATATCCCGGGCTGCGGCGTCGATGTCGCAGAGCCGGACGCCCGGCTTGACCAGAGCTTCGGCGGCGGCCTGCGCCTGCCGCACCAGCTCGTAGACCTTCCGCTCTTCCTCGGTGGGTTCCGCGGTGAAGAAGGTGCGGGTCATATCGGAGCAGTAGTCCTGATACACACCGCCTACGTCGATCAGGACGCACTGGCCGGCGGTCAGCTGGGTATCGTCGTTGCCGTGGTGCGGGTCGGCGGCATGAGCACCGAAACCGCAGATCGGCTCGAAGCTGACCCCGGAGCAGCCGTGGGCCGCATAGATGGTCTTGATCTCCTCGGCCATCTGCTTTTCGGTGACTCCCGGGCGGATGAGGCCGGCGAACTCGGCCATGCAGTCGTCGTTCACCTTGGAGGACGCGCGCATGGCAGCCTGCTCTGCCGCATCCTTGACAGCGCGGGCGTCGTCGCAGGCGGCGGAAGCGTTCTGGTAGGCGGGCGCGGCGTTCAGCTCCATCAGGCGGAGCAGGAACCGGGCCGGCCAGTTCTTGTCGATGCCAAGCGGCTTGTCCTTGTCCAGCCACGGCAGCAGCTTTGCCGGGGCGTCCTCGCCGTCCAGATAGTTCTCCACCGGGATGCCGGCATCCGGCGTGCCGAACAGCGCGTTGACGAACATCCGGTGCCCGCCGTCGGCTTTCAGCAGCAGGGCCAGCATCCGCTCGCCCGGGTGGAAGATCCGCACGCCCGTCAGATAAAAGATGGTGGGCGGGTCGCTGACCACCATCTGGGTCAGACCCATCGCCGCCAGATTTTTGGTGACACGCTCGAACCGTTGTGCATGGATTTCGTTCATAACAGTCTCCCTCTCTGTAATTTATTTGATTCAATTTGCGTTTTGTATAGAAAACAGCCTCGTTCGCCTGCCCATTCACAAACAATTCATAATAAATTCATATACCGTCTATTTTTCTCCGGTATATGTATGGCATCACAAGCGCAGCGGAAGCTGTTTTCGCGTCCAGTATAGCACGACCGGCGGAAAAAATGAATCTCTGATTCTCTTCTCTGGAAATACGGAACGGAATCTGCTATACTGGAACCAACGGATCTGCATGGTCAACGCTGTGCAGCCACCGCACAGCTGAGGAAAGGAATTGAATCGTTATGAAAATTGGTTTTTGGGAACTCGTGGTGATCGTCATCGTGGCGTTCGTCTTCATCGGCCCCGACCAGCTGCCCGTCTACGCCAAGAAACTGGGCAAGATGCTCCGTGAGCTGAAGAAGTACACCGGTGCTGCTTCCGAAGAGATCCAGAAAAACGTGGTCGAACCGCTGAACGAAATCCAAGCCCCCCTCAAGGAGGCCGTTGCCCCCCTGACGGACATCAAAAAGGACATCGACAACAGCGTGAAGGACGTGACCAAGAGCTTCACCGGCATCGGCAAGACCAGCAAGGAAGAGGCTGCCAAGGCGGAGGAAGCCGAGGAAGTGACCGATCTGACGGAGGAGTCCGTCGAGGAGCTACCCGAGCAGGATGCCCCTGCTGCGGAAACTGCAGCCCCGGCTGAGACCACCGAGACCGCCGCAGAAAAAGCGGCCGAGCCGGTGGAAGAGCTGCCCGAAGCAGCCCCCGCGGAGGCCGCCGCCGAAGAGCCTGCCGAAGCCGCTCCTGCCGAGGAAGCCAAGGTCTGATCTTCCCTTATGAATGCACCCGCGCCTGCGGTTGTAGGATACATTTCTGGTAAATACGCCCGCCTTGCGGCGCGGCAAATGTAAAAAAGGAGATTTTTATTATGCGTATTGGTACAAACGAGCTGCTTATCATTCTGGTCGTTGCTCTGCTGATCTTTGGACCCAAGAACCTGCCGAAGCTGGGCAAGATGTTCGGCAAGACCATCAACGGCTTCAAGAAGGGCATGGAGGACACGGAGGATTCTGAGGATTCCGGTGACGAAGTGAAGAAGGCTGCCAAGAAGGACGAAGACGAGGAGTAATTGTGGCTACAAACGTAAAGCGCAAAAAGAAAGCCGAAGTCATGTCCGATGACGGCAGCATGACGCTGACCGGCCATCTGAAGGAGCTGCGGAACAGGCTGATCATCTGCGCGGCGGTGTTTGTGGTCGCGGTCGTCATCACCCTGATGTATGCCGACCGCCTCATCGACCTGCTGACGGCAATGGGGCAGGGGTACTACACCTTCGTCTCCATCGCCCCGCAGGAAAAGCTGATGCAGTATTTCCGGGTCTCCCTGCTGGCAGCCTTTGTCATCACGATCCCGGTCGCCCTGTATCAGATCTACGCCTTCGCAAAGCCCGGCCTGAAAAAGAGCGAGACCTTTTTTCTGAAACTGGTCATCCTGCTGGGTCTGCTCCTGTTCTGCGTCGGCGTGCTCTTCGCCTACAAGCTGATGATGCCCTTCATGCTCCGCTTTTTGAGCACCGGCATTGAGGGTGCGGATTACATCCAGACCACCACCAGCATCGAGAGCTATGTCAACCTCTGCCTGACCATGTTCATGATCTTTGGCTGTGTGTTCGAGATGCCTCTGGTCACCATCATCCTGTCCAAAATGGGTCTGATCTATCCCGAACTGCTGAAGAAGGTTCGCGGCGTCGCCATCGTGCTGATCTTCTTCATCGCAGCCGTGGTCACCCCGCCGGACATCGTGTCGCAGTGCATGGTGGCCTTCCCCATGGTGCTGCTGTACTTCATCAGTACCTTCCTCAGCGGTATTTTCTACAAGCCGAAGTCGGACGATGACGACGACGAGGACGAAGAAGAGGACGACTCTGACGAAGAGTAAGCGTTTCTTCCGGCATTTTCAATTTTTGCTCCCCTGTGTCCGCAGGGGAGTTTTTTGTTGTCCAAATTTCCCGGCTGATTTTCGGCCTTTTGCACAAAGTGCATTTCGTCCCCTGCTCTTTTTGCTTTGAGTATGTTATACTGTTGTCAAACACAAACCGGCGGGCATCCGCCGCGAAGAAGGGGTAAATGAACTATGAAAGAATACGCATTCGGCATTGATCTGGGCGGCACCACCGCCAAGGTCGGCCTGTTCACCACCACCGGCGACCTGCTGGAAAAATGGGAAGTTCCCACCGACACTTCCAATGCCGGCGAGCACATCCTTGAAAACCTCGCCGCTGCCATCCGCGGCAAGATGGACGAGAAGCACCTGACCGCCGAGCAGGTCGAGGGCATCGGCATCGGCGTGCCCGGCCCGATCCTCGACTCCCGCATCGTACCCATCGTCTGCGCCAACCTCGGCGGCTGGGGCAAGCGGAACGTCTCGGAGGAGCTGGGTGCCCTGCTGGGCGGCATGAAGGTTCTGGTCGGCAACGACGCGAACGTAGCCGCACTGGGCGAGATCTGGATGGGTGCTGCCAAGGGCTGCCGGAGTGCCGTCATGGTCACGCTGGGTACCGGTGTCGGCGGCGGCGTCATCGTTGATGGCAAGGTTATCGACGGTGCGCACGGTGCAGGCGGCGAGATCGGTCATATCACGGTCAACCGTCACGAAACGGCCACATGCGGCTGCGGCAAGCACGGCTGTCTGGAGCAGTATTCCAGCGCGACCGGCGTCGTCCGCTGCATGAAGAAGCTGCTGGACGAGAACCCCGACACCCCCTGCACCCTGCGCGGCACCGACTTTGCCGCCAAGGACGTCTTTGATGCCGCCCGCAATGGCGACGCCCTCGCTGCCCGCGAAGTGGATGAAATGACCGACACCCTCGGCATGGCACTGGCTACCATTGCCGCCACCACCGACCCCGAGATGTTCATGATCGGCGGCGGCGTTGCCCGCGCCGGCGACGTGCTGTTCGATCCCCTCAAGGCGCACTATAAGACCTACGCCTTCTCCTCCTGCCGCGAGACTCCCATCAAGCAGGCCATCCTCGGCAATGACGCCGGCATCTATGGTGCCGTGCGGCTCATTGTGGGGGAGTAACAGAAACTCCTCAGCGACATTGGGCATCTGTTGTTCAATGTCTCTTTTCTTATTCAAGTAAACGGATTAAGAATTGATGTTCGATTACAAGAAATATTTTGACATCTATTGTCATGAAAATCGGCTTGCCTTACATTTGTCTTTTGAAATGCCTTCCGGATACGAAGCCGCAAATGGAACATTTGATGTAGCAAGCAAAACCATTTTTATCAATGAAAGGCTTTTAGACAAATCCTCTGATTACAAAAAGGCATTTTTTCTCTTTCATGAGCTGCGTCATGCTTCGCAGTATCTCTTTCTCAATCAATTCAGCGATGCGATCAAGCGAAGTACTCAGTATATCATCATGTACGATAGAACTTGTTACAAGCTGGTAAATGGTGATTATCTGAAATGCAGATTAACCGGCGATGAAACATATCTTACGAATTTGTACCTTGGTCAGCCGCATGAAGTCGATGCAAACCGATTTGCCTATGAACAGACCAAAAAGATTTACGGAGATTCTGCTGAATTGAAGGAACTGTTTCATTTTTGGATGCCTCGTCAGGCAATTTCGGATAAAATCTACGATGATGTGTTTTCTTCCATCGACAAACTCACAAAAACTGCTTTTTCTGAATCTGAGGTGAAGAACGATGAATGAACCGATGGAGCAGAACTGGGTCTCCCCGCTGACGCAGGAAGATCGCGACTATTTTGCGTATTTCCGTACAGTCTGCAAACGTTACAACATCGTTCCTTCTAAGGCGGCCCGCTTGGAATACGAATTTGTCACCCGCGTTGCAGAGAGCGAATTTTATCTGCAAAAAGCTGCAACTTGAAACACAAAGGATTCTCTTATGACATTCACACCAATTGAAACCGCCCGTCTGCGGCTGCGTCCGCAGGAAGCCCGGGATGCCGGGTTTGCACTCTGCATCTGGGGCGATCCCATTACCGGAAAATACCTGTCCGACCCTGCATTGGACAGCATCGACGACCTGAACGAATACATGGACTTGCTCCGCCACCTGAACGACAGCAGCGACTGCTATTACGTCATCGCCGAGGACAAAACGACCGGCCAGCCCATCGGCACCTGCTGTGCCGTGGTCAAGGAAAATGGCACCTGCTGGGATATCGGCTATTGCATCCACCCCACCGCATGGCACAAAGGCTATGCCAAAGAGATGGTGCGTACCCTCATGGACTTCGGCATTCAGATGGGCGTCCGGACTTTTCTGGCCGATGTCGCCGCTGACAATGCCGCATCCTGCGCCGTCATGCACTCTCTGGGTTTTGTCGGCACAGAGAACGGCACGTTCCGCCGCGGCGGAACATCCATGGAGTATCGGAATCTGACCTTCCGGAAAGAGGATGCTGAACCGACGGCTTGATTGAGGCTGTGCCTTTTGATTTTCCACAAGAAAAAAGCGAAACTGTTGAATGTTCAGCAGTTTCGCTTTTTTGCATCTTTTGATTTTTTACAGCGTATCCTCGCCGGGCAGCTGGTTCCACAGGCGGTAATAGACGCCCTGCTTTGCCAGAAGCTCGTCGTGGGTGCCGGACTCGACGATGCCCTCGGAGCCGAGGACAAGGATGCGGTCATAGTTCTTAATGGTAGTCAGGCGGTGGGCGATGGTCAAAGTGGTGCGGCCATGGGCCAGCTTTTCGAGGCTCTGGCCGACCAGAATTTCGCTTTCATTGTCCAGTGCACTGGTGGCTTCGTCGAGGATCAGGATGGGCGGATTTTTCAGGAACACGCGGGCAATGGCGATCCGCTGTTTCTGGCCGCCCGAGAGCTTGACGCCCCGCTCGCCGACGTAGGTATCGAAGCCGTCTTTCAGGGCCAGAATGAAGCGTTCCGCACCGGCCAGACGTGCTGCCTCAATAATTTCCTCCCGGGTAGCTCCGGGCTTACCATAGGCGATGTTCTCGGCCACGGTGCCGCTGAACAGATACACATCCTGCTGAACGATGCCAATTTCATGACGCAGGCTCTTGAGGGTGACATGCTGGATGTCCTGTCCATCCACCAGGATCTTGCCGCTGGTGACGTCGTAGAACCGGGGGATCAGGTTGCAGAGGGTCGTCTTGCCGCCGCCGGAAGGCCCGACCAGAGCCAGACGCTCACCAGCCTTGATATCAAGGCTGACATGGTGCAGGACTTTGTTGTGATCGTCCGGATACTCAAAGCTGACATCCTCAAACCGGATAGCACCCGGGCCGGGCTGAAGCGGTTTTGCGTCCGGCGCGTCGTGGATGGTAATGGGCGTATCCATAATTTCGGCAAAACGCTCGATGCCGGTCATGCCTCGCTGGAACTGCTCGGCAAACTCGACGATACGGCGGATGGTTGCAATCAGCGTTGTAACATAAAGAATATAAGCCACTAGATCACCGGCGTTGATCTTGCCATACACCAGCGACAGACCGCCGGCGAGGATGACGACCAGATACATCAGTCCGTCAAAAAGACGGGTCGAGGTGTTGAACGCCGCCATTGCATAGTAACCCAGCGTCTTGATTTTTTCAAATTCCCTGTTACCCTGCGCGAATTTCTCCCGTTCCTGATCTTCGGCGGCAAAGGCTTTGACAACCCCCTGTCCCAGCAGGCTGTCCTCGATGGTGGCATTCAGTTCGCCGATCTGGACACGCTGCTGACGGAACCGGGCGCGGAGACGGTGATTCAGTTTGACCGAGACGACGCCCATCAGCGGCACACAGGCAAAGACCGCCAGTGTCAGCGGAATGCTGGCCTGACACAGGATAACAAAAGATGCCAGAATCTTGATGAATGCGATGAAGAATTCTTCCGGGCAGTGGTGTGCAAACTCGGTGACATCGAACAGGTCGTTGGTGATACGGCCCATGATGGTGCCGACCTTGGTATTGTTATAGTAGGTATGGTCGAGCTGGAGCAGATGGTCGAACGCATCCCGGCGCATATCCGTTTCGATATGGACGCCCATGATATGGCCGATGCCTGACATAAAATACTGTGCTGCACCGTCAATGATGCGAAGCACAAAATAGATCAGTGCCAGCTTGAGAACGATGCCTGCGGTCAGGGTGATGCCGACGCCCATGGCCGAGTTGGTGATGGTGCTCATGATCCGGGGCAGAACGATGTCGCAGAGGGTGGTCAATGCGGCGCAGAACAGGTCAAGGAACAACGTCTTTTTGTACTTGGCCAGATACGGCAGAAATCGCCGGATGAGTGCGCCGCTGCTGGTATGATGTGCCGCAGGGTCTTGGATTGTTTTCTGCATGGATTCTCCTTCATTTTTTGCTTGCTCTTGTCCAACCTCTCCGTCATTGCTTGCGCAATGACACCTCTCCTTGTAGGAGAGGCCTTGGCAATCCACGAAAAACAAAATCTTTTTGCCAAGGGCTCCCCTCAGTAGGGGAGCTGTCGAGCGATAGCGAGACTGAGAGGTTTACTTCTTCGAGTAATCTCTTTCTCCATAAATGGCTGTGCCGATGCGGACGAGGGTGGCTCCTTCGCGGATGGCGTTCTCAAAGTCGCCGCTCATTCCCATCGAAAGGGTCTCCATAGCGACGTTCTCATAGCCCCGCTCGCCGGCCTGCACAAACAACTTATGCACAGCGGCAAGGTAGGCGCGGTTCTGGGCATCGTCGTGGTTGACGGGCGGGATGGCCATCAGGCCCTTGACCCGGATGTGGGGCTTGGCGGCAGCGGATTCCAGCAGCGGCCAGAGCTGGTCGGGCGAAACGCCGGACTTGCTCTCCTCCCCGCCGATGTTGACTTCCAGCAGGATGTTCTGGACAAGGCCCGCTTTGGCGGCTTCCTTCTCGATGGCCGCCAGCAGATGTTCGCTGTCCACGCTCTGGATCAGGCTGGCCCGGCCCAGAACCTTCTTGATCTTGTTGGTCTGCAGGTGGCCGATGAAGTGGCTGGGCTTGCCGCAGTAAGCCCCTGCGTCAAAGTTGGCACAAAGCTCCTGCACATGGTTTTCGCCGAACACGTCGATCGGCAGGGCGGCACTTGCCGCCACCGTCTCGGCGGTGCGGGTCTTGCAGGCGGCGCAGAGCAGGATCTCCGACGGGTCGCGTCCGGCTTCCCGGGCGGCGGCTGCCATCTTTTCCCGGATCTCGGCGACGGCCTGCCGCATCTCTTCCAGTGTTTTTTCTGCCATGGTGCTCAGTCCTCCTCGGTATACTTGGCCCGTTCGCCGCCGATCAGCTTCGGGCGGGTACGGGCGCAGAGAATGTTGGCCTCGCCGATCTTATTCAGGCTGAGCCGGACCGGAACAGCCACCCGCCTGAGGTGCATCCCGATCAGGGTGCCGCCGATGTCGATTCCGGCATGGGCGCGGATCTCCTCAACGGCGACGGGGTCTTTGAACTTCTTCCAGCAGGTGGTCGCCCAGCTGCCGCCCGCATGGGGACGGGGCACAACGCAGACTTCCTCCCAGCCGTACTTCTCGGCGGCTTCCCGTTCGAGGATGATGGCGCGGTTCAGGTGCTCGCAGCACTGTGCCGCCAGCCAGATGCCGTTTTCGGCCAGCACCGGCGCGATGCCGGCGTAAACGGCCTGCGCCGCCTCGAGGCTGCTGTCCTTGCCGATGTGCCCGCCCACGATCTCGCTGGACGAGCAGCCCACCACAAAGACGTCGCCCTTGCGGAGTTTGGCCTGTTCCAGCAGTTCAGTCACGGCCTGCCGTGCCTCCTGCTCGATCTGTTTCTGAAATGCTTCGGTCATAAAAAACACCTCGTTTTATACTCTTGCCATCAGCAGACTTGCCGCGTCTGCTGCGCCGAAATACACTTTGCTGTCCACCGGACACACCGCCGTGCAGTCATCCATTTTTCCGCCTGAGATGCTTCGCTTCCAGCTGCCGGAAACCGTGTCCACCGCTTCCGCACAGGGCGCATCCAACGATAGCCGGAACAGCTTTTCCTGCAGGTTCTGGCCTGCACGCAGGGCCACGCCGCGCAGGAAGGTGCTGTCCGCATTTTGTTCCAGCCAGCTGCTGCGGCTCCAGCGGTAGCTGATGTACAGCGTTCCGTCCCCGTCCATCGCCAGCGCACCGGGATAGCCCGGCAGACCGGATGCAAAACTCCGGCAGTTTTTTCCGCCAGCGGTCCGTTCCCGGGCGGAGGCATCCACACTCCACACGCAGCGGTTTGCAAGGTCGGACACATACAGCGTGCTGCCGTCTGCCGAGAGTGCCAGTCCGGACGCACCGGCCACGCCGCCCAGCACCCGCTGCACCGAGCGGTCTGCCGGGTCGTACACATACACCCAGCCGGTGCCGGTGTGGGCCAGCAGTTCGGTGCGCAGGGCACTCTCCAGCCCGCTGGCCGCACTGGCATCCGCGGCCACGGCGAAATACACCTTGCCGTCCGGACCGACTTCCACAGCCGACAATCCCCCCAGCGGTGCCCCGTCGATCTGGGTCACCACCTGCTCCACCGCTGCGCCCCAGCTGTCGTGCCGGGCGCGGCAGAGGGAACCACCGTCCGCCGTCACCACGGTCAGCCACAAGTCGCCCTCGCCATCAAAGGCAAAGCCGGTCAGTTCTCCGTCCACCGTCAGGATGGCCTCATAGTGCCCGCCGTCGGTGCGCACCAGATCACTGCTGCGTTTTTTCAGGGTAGCACCGTCCCACGCAGCGGCATACACAAAGCCGTCCTGCGCACGGATGCAGTCCACACCCTGATACTCGCCCAGATCCCAGATATCCTTGCTGTCGGCAGAAAGTTCCGTCTGGACCGCGCCGGTGTCCTGCCGGAGATCCGGTGTTCGGTAGACCTGCGGCGGCGTATCAATGGGCCGGAGCACCAACGCATACACCAACGCCAGCAGTGCCGCGACGCTGAAGAGCCGTCCGGCCACCTGAAAGCGGTGGAGCACATACTCCCGCTCGGCAACGGCCTGCGCCTGCATCTGGGCGCGGCGGCGGGCGGCGGCCGCACTGGTTTTCCGGGCACGGCGGCTCCACCGGTCCACCCAGAGGGCCACATTGGGGCCGATGGTGATGGAGGCGATGAACAAGATCAGGATAAATTCCACAAGTCCGATCCGCATAGGCAAAAGGTCCTTTGTTTTGTCTTAAAATAAAGAGTCGGTTTATCGTTTTAGTATAGCACACTTGCCATTTTAAACGCAAGCCGTGTGTCAGGTGGGATGGGAGTTTTCCAAGCAAATGTCCGGGGAAGTGGGGCCCCGGTGCATAGCACTGGGGCGGAACCGCGGGTTCCGGACTCCATTTGCAGGAAAAGCTCCCAGACCGCCTGTCTCCCGCCTCATTTTTGTGGTATACTATGGAGAGAGTCCGGTTTTTCCAAAGGATTCACTTAAAATTCACAGAAATTCCCAATTGATGTATTAAGATAAACTCGAGTTATCAAGTTTTACAGCGAGGAGGGCCGCCTTATGGCAAAAATTCTGATCGTTGACGATGAGCCTCGGATCCGGGAGCTGATCCGGGAGCATTTACAATATGCAGGGTATGTCTGCGAGGAAACGGGCGACGGTTCGGCAGCACTTTCGCTGCTGACCGGCGGCGGATACGATCTGGTCATTCTGGATGTGATGATGCCGTTCATGGACGGCATGACCTGCCTGCGGGAGATGCGCAGCCGCCACATCAACACCCCGGTCATCATCCTGACCGCCCGGGGCGAAGAATACGACAAACTGGCCGGCTTGGAGGGCGGTGCCGACGATTATGTGGTCAAGCCCTTCTCCCCCCGGGAGCTGGTGGCCCGGGTGCGGGCGGTGCTCAACCGCACCCTGCCCCGCACCGAGAACCCCAATGGAGCCATGGTCTTTGGCGACCTGACCATCGACACGGCCAGCCACACCGTCCGGGTGGCCGGCGAGGAAGTCAGTCTGACGCCCAAGGAGTTCGACCTGCTGGTCTTCCTCGCGTCCAACAAGGGCATCGCCCTCAGCCGCGAGAAGATCCTGCAAAAAGTGTGGAACTACGACTACTTCGGAGAGGACCGCACCGTGGACACCCATGTGAAGATGCTGCGCGGGCACCTCGGCAAGTGCCGCAGCTATATCGCCACCGTGTGGGGCATCGGCTATAAGTTCGACCCCGACGCAGCGCGCTAAACGGAGGATCGGCATCGGATGCGGCAACCGAAAAAAGCCCGGCGCACCATCGGCATCCGCGGGCAGCTGATGTGGTTTCTCTGCTTCATCTGCCTGCTGCTGCTGGGAATGTTCTGGTTCCTGAGCACCAAGCTCTTGGAGCCGCTGTATATCCGGCACATCCAGACCCAGCTGACCGCCGAGGCCGAATCCATCGTCTCGGAGATGGACGACGCTATCGCACAAGGGGACGTGCTGTCCTACTGGGCGTTCGGCGGCATCAAGGTCACGGACGACACCTTCTTCAACGAATTGAAGAGCAAACTGTACGAGAACAGCCCCATGAGCAGCTTTTGCGTGGACATCTCGGATTCCACCCTGCGCACCATCAAAAAGTTCGAGAACCTGACCTTCTGCAACCTCCACGAGACGGCTCTGCCCGACCCGGACGATGAGGACATCAAATACTCCACAGCCCGGGCCATCCGGCAGTACTGCCGGCAGACCGGCGGCTTCGTCCGGACGTTGGAACCGCCCACCCCCTCCGGCTCGAAACAGCTGGTGGTGGGGCGGCTGACCTCCGACGGCGCGTATACGGTGCTGGTCACCACCAGCCTGATGCACGTCTCCGAGGCCGGCGAAGTGATGAGCACTGTGCTGCCGCTGGCCGCCGCGCTGATCTTTGCCTTCTCGATGTCGGCGGCGTGGCTGTTCAGCGAGTGGTTCACCAAGCCCCTGCGCCAGCTTTCGGCAGCAGCGCGGCAGGTGGCACAGGGCAACTATGCCGTTCACGTCGAGAGCAACCGCAACGACGAGCTGGGCACCCTGTCGCAGGAGTTCAACCACATGGCGCAGGAAGTCCAGCACGCCGCCCAGATGCAGCGGGATCTGCTGGCCAACGTCTCCCACGATCTGCGCACCCCGCTGACCCTCATCAAGGGCTACGCCGAGACGGTGCGCGATCTGACCGGCGACGACAAGGCCCACCGGGACGAGCAGATGAACATCATCGTGGACGAGGCCGACCGGCTGACCGCGCTGGTCTCCAGCGTGATGGAGCTGAGCAAAGTGACCAGCGGCGCGGAGAAATGCGAGCGGGTGCACTTTGATATGGGCCAGCTCTGCGACGAAGTCAGCGAGCGGTACGACGCCCTCTGCGCCCAGAACGGCTGGGAGCTGAAACTGGAACTTCCCGACGAGGAACTTCCGGTCTACGCCGACCCCAACATGATGCAGCGCGCCCTCCACAACCTGTTAGGCAACGCGATGCACCACATCGGCGAGGATGGACTGTTCTTCCTGCGGGCTTTCCGGTGCGAAGAGGGTGTCCGTGTGGAAGTGGCCGACCACGGGCCGGGCATCTCTGCCGACGATCTGCCCTATATCTTCGACCGGTATTACCGCTCCCGCTCCGACGCGGGCAAGCAGGGCACCGGCCTCGGCCTTTCCATCACCAAGGCCATCTTCCAGCAGCACGGCTTCCGCTTCGGCGTCCAGAGCACGCTGGGCAAAGGCACGACCTTCTGGTTCATTATGACCGATTCATAGCAAACAAAAAAGGTCGCAAATGTGGCCTTTTTTCTGTTTGTTTATGTCTGGGAGCTTGCGCTGTGGTAGATGCCGAAGCTGGTATCCGGTTCCGGCATTTTCACTTTCGATGCCCGGTCGTTGACCGCGAACATCATGGCCGCCATCGCTGCCAGCACACCCGCGATGATGAGCCATTTGATCCAATCTGGAAGTTTTTTCATCCGTTTTGTTCCCCTTTATCTTCCGGTTTACTCCGGGCGGCAGCGTTTCCGCGCCCGCTTGAGCAGGTCGGCGGCTTCCGCCGCCGTGGGCTTTGCCACCCATGCCGGACGTTCGGCAGCCCCTGCGCCGGTGCTGCCCTCTTCGGCAAAGCGGGCGATGTTCGTGTCCGTCCGGTCGTTCCACGGCGAAAAGCCCTCGGGCGCAATGTGTGCCCCCAGACGACAGTCCAGCACGGCGGTCTTGCCGGTGGGCCGCCACGGACGGCCCAGATAGACCGTTCCTGCCGGGCAGTCTGAGACGAAATCACAGTCCCAGAACACAAAGCCCAGTCCCTCGGCAGAGCCGGAGGGTGCGGTGACATAGCTGCGGGGGATATGGTTGTTGACTGTGCGGAGAACGCACTGCTCAAAGAGCGCGTCGGCCCCGCCGAAGATGAAGTCGATGTCGCCCGCAATGGTACAGCCCTGATAATACTGCGCCGAGGGCCGGCGGGGTGCGAACACCCGCGGGCCGAGGAAGCCGTCCTTCTCCCGCTCTTTTTCAGGGAGCGGTGCGCAGAACAGGGTGTCCTGATTTCCCAGCAGGGTCACATTCCGGAACACCGCCTGTGCACTGTCCACATAGGCCGCCACTGCCTGTCCCACCGCGCTGCCCGGCCCGGCGTCGTTCTCAATGGTCAGGTTTTCCACGGTCAGCTTCTCGCCGCTGAAAAACGCGGTGTAGCTGCGGAAGGTGTGGGTCGGCCGGCCGTCCGGGTGGGGCAGCTTGCCGCCGTCGCCCCAGACGAGCTTGGTCTGTTCCGGTCCGGCTCCCCGCAGGGTGATCTGCCGTTTTTCGCAGACCAGCTTTTCCCGGTAAATGCCCGGTGCGATCTCAATTTCTGCTTCGATGTCATAAGGCACGGCGTTCACCGCCTCGGTAATGGTGGTAAAGTCGCCGCTGCCGTCCCGTGCAACGTGAAGAATCATAAGAACCCTCTCAGTCTCGCTCCGCTCGCCAGACTCCTCCCTCTGTCGCTGATGCGACATCTCCCTCCGGCCGGAGGGAGTCTTTCCTCAAAGGGAGAGCCCTTGGCAGGTCGGACAGGTTTCCGCGCCAGACATTCACAACTGCGCCCTGTCCTCGTTTTCAGACTTTTATTATAGCCATTGGATATGAACATTTCAACAACTTTCCAAGCGAAGGACGGCGGCGGTGATGTCGTCGGGGCGGCCGGTCTGTTCGGCACGGGTGCGGGCGGCTTCGACCAGCGTTTTCGCCAGCTTGTCGGGCGGGTCATCCGCCGCCGCACTCAGTTCAAGCTGTTGCAGTACCCAGCCGGTGCCATCCACCAAGAGGCCGTCTGACACCAGCACCGCGTAATCTCCCGCTGCCAGATGCACCATCCGGCTCTGGCCGGTGACACCGCCGAGGATCCCCATCGGCAGGCTGACGTCGCCCACAGCTCTTGCCCGGCCCCCGTGGACGAGAAAGCCCGGGGCCGCACCCGCCTTGAAGAGCCGGGCTGTGCCGGTGTAGAGATCCACGCTGATGAGGTCCAGCGTTGCACCGCTCTCTTCGTCGCTCTTGAGGGCCAAGGCCACGTTGACCAGCCGCGCCGCCAGCTCTGCGGTGAACCCGGCCTTCAGCAGCCGGGCCGTCAGTTCGGCGGCAAGGTTGCCGTCCACGGCGGCGGGCCGGCCGGTCCCCATCCCGTCGCAGAGGATCATCTGAGCCGCCGCCGGGCTGCAGAACTGCTGGACCGCATCGCCCGAAATGCTCCCCCGCGCCGCCGCGCCCGCCGTGCCGAACACGACCCGCAGGGCAGGCTTTTCGCAGAAGAGCAGGGTCGTCATCCCCCGGCAGGAGAGCACCTGCGGCGTCTCCAAGGTACGGCGGCAGATCTGCCCCACCTCCTGCGCCAGTGCCGCCAGCTCTGGGGCAGAGAACCGGGTGCGCGGCAGGGTGACCGCCGCTTTCGTCCGGCCCAGATCGTCCAGCGTGACCGCACATTCCAGCGGCGGCGTCCCCAGCCCGGTAAAGAATGCCGCTACCCGGTCGGATTTATAGGGTTCCGGGTTGCCCGGCCGCCCCAGCTGCTCGCTGAGGACGCCCAGTGCATCGGCCACCGCGCTGTATTGTTCGGTCAGGGCCGCGCGCATGGCCTCGGCGTGGATGTGTGCGGCTTTCCGGCTCCGGTACAGCGCAAACGACCGGTTGACCGCCGCGCAGAGAGCCGCCGGGTGGATGCACCGGGAGAGGGTGCCGGGCAGGTCGGCGGGGTGCAGAGGACCCTGCTGCTCGAGGATCGGCCGCAGGGCCTCCAGCCCGGCGCGGAGCGTTTCGTATTCCTGTTTCCAGCAGACCTCCTGCCGCCCGCAGTTGAAGCAGAGGGTGTCGTGGGTGTTGTCGATGACCCAGCGGAAATCCTCGCATTTCCGGGGCAAGGCGTCGTAGACGTCGTTGACCGTCTCGGCCAGCGAGGACAAGCTTTCGGCTACCGCTTCCAGCCGGGTCGCCGCCGCCGAGAGCCGGGGCCGCTGGGTCTGCGATTCCGCCGTGTCCTCCAGCGCAGCCGGGGCCAGCCAGCTGCCCGGCATCCAGACCACGGCCAGAATCCCCAGCCCCGCGCTGAGCAGAAAGCCAAATGCCGCCCCGATGGGCTGGACGCAGAACGCCCCGGTGATGCACCCGCCCGCGTAAGCGGCAAAGCTCTCAACTCTGCGGCCCGGCGTCAGAACAGCGGCCGCTGCCGTCCCGCAGGCAAGTCCGGTGGCGGCAATGGCCAAATCAGGGTCTGCCCCCGCAAGGGCGGCTCCCGTCACCGCGGCAAAGGCCAGAGCGTCCCGGCCCCGTCCGCGGCAGCAGAGAAGCAGTTCCGCGGCAGCACAGACGGCTACCCCGGGCGACAGCTTCCACAGCGAAACGCCGCCCAGTGCCGCCGCGCAGACCGCACAGACCAGCAGCGTCCCAAAGCCCGGCTTCTCGGGCGGAAACCGGCGCAGGCCCAGCCCAAGAGCACCAGCCAGCAATGCGTCTGCCCCGCAGAAGAGGGCGAGTTCCACCCCGCCTGCGCCGGAGAAACACAGCCCGCCCAGCACCAGCGTGCCGCAGCCGGCGATAAAGGCCGGAAGCGTCCGTTTGGGCCAGCACCACCGTGCGGCCACTGCCGCACCCACGGCGCAGATCAGGCAGATGCTCCGGAGCGAAAGCTCCCCGAAACTGTGGAGCAAAATCCCCAGCACCGCACCGGCCGCACAGGGCGCAAAGCAGTCCTCCGCCAAGCCCAGTGTCAGCCCCAGCCCGAACGGGAGCAGTGCGCCGTAAAGGACCGCCCAGCCGCCCGCAAAGCCCACCGCCAGTGCACAACCCCGGCGCAGCAAGGGCCGGACAGCCGCCCGGCCGCTCAGAGCCGCCGCCATCGGGTGGGTTGGCCCGGAAGAACGCAGATCGAGTCTCGACGATCCCAGCATGAAAAAATCCCCGCTTTCCGGCGGGGATCTTTTTGCGTGTTTGGTTCTGTTTCCCGCGCCTTTCGCATATACTCTAGCGCAGACGCCGGGCGGTTTTTGGGTGGATCCGGACTTTTGCCAAAATCACACCGGAAACACGAATTTTCTTAGGTAATTTTTAGCCATTCAGCTTCTCAATGGCGGCCTTGACGCGGGCGAGGGTCTTTTCGCGGCCCATCATGCAGGCGAGGTCGGTGCCGCCGCCGGGGGTGCGCTGCTTGCCAGAGAGGGCGATGCCCAGCGGGTAGAGCAGCCAGCCGTTCTTCTTGCCCAGTTCTTCGGCCTTGGCTTTGCAGGCGTCGAACACCGCGTCGCGGTTGGTGAAGTCCAGAGCCTCGTCGCTCAGGACGGGCAGCAGGGCTTCCAGAGCCTCTTTTGCGGTCTCGGGCGTGGTCTTCTGCTTCTTGTTGGCGTAGAGGCTCACGTCGTACTCGGGCATCTCGTCGAAGAAGTCCAGCTGTGCGGGGATCTCGCCCAGAACCTCGCAGCGGGGCTGCAGGTTGGCGCAGAGCAGCTTCTTGTCGATGGGGGTGTGCACGGCCTGATCGATCCACGGCTCGGCCTTCTTGAGGAAGTCCTCGGGCGACAGGCGGCGGATATACTCGGCGTTGATGGCCCGCAGCTTGAGCGGGTCGAAGATGGCCGGGGACTTGGAGATGCCGGACGGCTCCCAGATCTTGACCAGATCCGCGAGGGAGAAGATCTCCTGCTCGGCATACTCTCCCTTGGGGCTCCAACCCAGCAGGCAGATATAGTTCAGAATGGCCTCGGTCAGGTAGCCCTTTGCCACCAGATCCTGATAGCTTGCGTCGCCGTTGCGCTTGGACAGCTTGTTCTGCGCGTCCTTCATGACCGGCGGGCAGTGGATATAGACGGGGATCTCCCAGCCGAATGCCTGATACAGCAGGTTGTACTTGGGGGTCGAGGACAGATACTCGCTGCCGCGGATGACATGGGTGATGCCCATCAGGTGGTCGTCCACGACGTTGGCGAAGTTGTAGGTCGGCATTCCGTCGGTCTTGATGAGGATCTGGTCGTCCATCTCGCTGTTGTTGACCTCGATGTGGCCATACACCACGTCATCAAAGCCGGTCACGCCCTCGCGGGGGATCTTCTGGCGGATGACATAGGGCTCACCCGCGGCCAGACGCTTTTTGACCTCTTCCTCGGGCAGATCGCGGCAGCAGCCGTCGTAGTGGGTCATCTCACCGTTGGCACGCTGCTCGGCGTGCAGGGCTTCCAGACGCTCCTCGGTGCAGAAGCAGTAGTAAGCCTTGCCCTCGGCCACCAGCTGCTCGGCATACTGCTTGAACATTCCCATCCGCTCGCTCTGAACGTAGGGTCCCACCGGGCCGCCGATGTCCGGGCCTTCGTCCCAGAGCAGGCCGGTCTCCCGCAGGGTGTTGTAGATGACATCCACGGCACCCTCGACATAGCGGCCCTGATCGGTGTCCTCGATGCGGAGGATGAAGGTGCCATCCTCGTGCTTGGCCATCAGGTAGGCGTACAGGGCCGTGCGCAGGTTGCCAACGTGCATATAGCCCGTGGGCGACGGCGCAAAACGGGTGCGGATCTTGTTGCTCGGCATATCAAAACGCTCCTTTGAATCTCTTCTATCGTCATAAGCAAAAAATTGCGGATAGCTATGTTTAGTTTAGCGGTTTGCCGAGGGTTTGTCAACCGGGGCTTTTCGCCTTATTGCACAAACACCCCCGGCATCGGAAAAGATACCGGGGGCATATGGTTTTCAAAACCCGTTTTCTTTTTATTCCTGCTCCACTGTGCTTTCTGCAGGTTCTTCCTTAAATGTAAAGAATGTAAACAGGAAAGAGATCACCGCGCCGATCACAATGGCGATAACCATATTGATGAAGTTGGATTTATCCGCCGAAAGGTAACGCACAATGCCAAAAATCGTGCAGTTACCGGAGGGATAGGCGACAACCTTCATCAATCCGGCATAACCTGCTGCAACAAAATTTCCCAGCATAACGCCAATCAGCGGCTTTTTAAAACGAAGGGAAATACCAAACAGAGCCGGCTCCGATACGGCACCAAATACAGCTGTGGATGCTGCCGCAATCGCTTCGTTTTTCACGTCTTTAGAGGAACTTTTCAGTGCCACCGCCAGACAGACTGCTCCCTGATTGATGTTATTCAGGATATTAGACGTAACACTGATCGGCTCATAACCCAACGTAACAAAACTCTGGATGCAGTAAGTCGCCATACCAGTGTGCATACCCGTCATAATCAGCAGCGGGAGCAGACCGGCAAACACAGCACAGCCCAAGAACCCAATCGTGTTATACAGCCACATGATACCAATTGCCAGATAATCGCCCAGAATCGAGCCAATGGGTCCAAGCACACACAGTGCGACTGGTACAGTGATCAGAAGTGTCACGAACGGTTCCAGCATAGAGCGCAGGGCTGCAGGACTGTATTTGGCAACGACCTTTTCCACCTTGCACATAAAATAGACACTCAGAAGAGCCGGGAACACTGTGGAAGCATAGCTGGCATCGTAGATCGGCAGGCCAAAAATTGACAAACTCGTGCCTTCGCTGACAGCATTGATAAACGTGGGATGAATGAAAATCGCACCAACCAGAATGCCTAGCATCAGGTTTCCGCCAAATTTTTTCGACGCAGATGCGCCGACCATGACCGGCAGGAAGTAGAATGCTGCATCACCTACAAAAGTCAATACGGTGTAGGTCGGCATATCGCTGTTCAGCACACCAGCCATCGTCAACAGAAGCACAATCAGCTTGATCAAGCCGCCGCCGATTAACACCGGCATCAGAGGCACAAGACAGCCCGACAAGCCATCTAAAACGGCCGCTGCACCGAACTTTTTCTTTTTTGTCGCATCCAAATTTTCATTCACCTGTTTTTGCTGTGCAAGGCCGGTCTTTTTACAAATCAACTCATACGCATCTGCTACACTCTGTCCGATGATAATTTGCAGCTGATCGCCAGACCACTGTGCTCCAACAACGCCCTTGATTTTCTTGATCGCATCCACATCCACCTTGCTCCGGTCATTGATGTTAAACCGAAGGCGTGTGACACAGTGTGTAAAGAAGCTGATATTTTCTTTTCCACCGACAAGTTCTAAAATCTTGTCCGCAAGCTCATCATAATTTTTTTCCATATCGTTCTCTTGTTCCTCCTGTCCGGTCAAGTGCAGGGCCAAGCGGCCGCGCTCCAATTCGGCGGCTTCAATGCCCTCGGTCTGCCGGACTGCCTCAAGGTCTACTGCACCGGCATCTTTCAGCATCACATACAAGATGTCTTTGCGCGGGATCGTCCGGCTGATGTTCTCCTGCCCTCCGATGTGCGGATAAACGCTTTGTAAGATGTCCTTGTCTGCCATTGCAGTTTCCTCCTGTGAATGTTCGGGTATATGTAATTCCTGTGCACAGAATACATCAAAGTAAAAAATCCGGAGCGCACTCCGCCGCAGCAAAACCGCAGGGCATCGCGCCTTACCTGCTGCCGTGAAGTCCGCCCCGGATATCGCGCCCTTGCGGGCTGCCGCTCCAGAAAACGAGCTGTTTTATTTCATTCCTGTTCGCGCTCGTACACGCGCTGGATGTGCATGATGAGGTAAACCACCTCATCGTCGTTGCACTCCCAGCCATAGGTATTTTTCAAGTACCGCACCACCTTCTGAACGCAGACGTAGATCTCAGGATACTCCCGCATCAGGGTGCGGCGCAGCCCTTGGGACACATTGTCGGTCTGCACGCCGTTCTGCAGCCGCTGGATGAGATAGCGCAGATGGGTGGCAAAGCGGCTGTAATTGTAGCTGTCCTTGTCCAACCGGATGTGCAGGCTGCTCTCCACGATCTCATTGACCTTGGCGATCACCTGCATACTCAGCATCAGGCTGTGCATATCGCCGCTTTCCGCCTCCGCATTGATGAAGTGCATCGCAATGTTGATGGCTTCGTTCTCCGGAAGATCCAGCCCGGCCTGCTCCCGCAGCATCTGCAGTGCGGTGTCGGCCATGGCGGTCTCCTTCGGGTAGAGGTGCCGGATATCGTAGGCAATGGGGGTGGTCAGGTCGATGCCCTTTTTCAGGCGTTCTGCCGCAAACTGCACATGATCCGCCAGCGTGAAGGGCAGGTTTGGGTTCAGCGGACATTCCAGCTCGATGCCGGCCTGATCCGCAATGTCGGCGCAGGCCATCACAATGGGCTGCGAAAGCTCTGCGATCATCCCGAGGTACTTCGGGTCCACATCGTAGAAGGTCCGCTCGATCTTGGAGAGATCGTCCAGCTCATAGGGCACCGGCGGGAAGCCCACGCCTTTACCCAGCACCACGACCTCATGGCCGGTCTTGTCGAGTGCGAGGGCGGCACTGGTGTTGATTTTTTTGATGATCTGCATTTCCAGTCCCCTCCTGACCTTTTCCGGCATAAAAAAACAGGACGCGCATACACTTCACCCCTCAAATCCGGAAAACCCATTTTTAAGAAGTGAACAAGTTGCGCCTCCTGAGAGTATCGTCTTGTTTCTGTTTAAGATTCTAGCATAGAGATTTTCGCCCGTCAATCCGCAGACCTGCCAAAAAATCTCCTCGGAATTTAGGCAACTTGTCTCTTACTTGTCCAGTCCGAACAGGTGGAGCAGCTTCTGCCAGAAGGTCCGCTTGACGGCGGGAACTTCTTCTTGAACCGGCTCCTCGGCCTTTTCGACGGCGGCGGTCTTGATGACGAACTGCACCGAATCCACATTGGTATTCTTGTCGGACACGAAGGAATAGACCTCCTCGCCGCCGGTCAGGGAGTCCATAACGGTCTGGATCTGCTCGTCCACCTTGCCGTCGATGCCGTCGGTCTGCTGGGCGAAGGTCTGGGTACCGTCGGAGAGGGTCTTGGCACCGTCGGCCAGCTCGCCGGTCTTGCTGTTGAGCTGGCCGGTGGCATCGCGCAGAGCGGCCGTGCCCTGCTGCAGGCTGTCCACGCCCTCTTTCAGGGACGCGGCACCTTCTGCCGCGCTGTCCACGCCGCCGGTATAGGCGTTCACGCCGTTGCAGAAGGTCTGGAAGCTGTCCAGCTGGGTCTTGAGGTCATCGACCTGCCCGATGGCAGCGGTGATTTTGGCGGTGACGGCATCGGCGAAGAGCTTGGACAGGCAGTTCTCGTCGCTGCCGCCGGGCAGTTTTGCGTTCAGGGCCGCTTTCAGGGCGTCCAGCTGTTCCGCGTAATTGTCGGGCGTCAGGGTGATGGGGTCGATGCCGGCGGCGGAGAGCTGGCTGTTCAGAGCCGTCTGCGCGGCCGTACACAGCCCTGCAAAGGCCTGCTGCGCGCCGTTCTGGAGCTGGCTGCTCATCCCGCTCAGGGTCGAAAGACCGTCGCAGAGGTTCGCTGCGCCCTCCGAGAGCTGGCCTGCACCGCTGTTCAGCTGGCCGGTGGCGTTGTGCAGGGTGCCGGTGGCTGTGTGAAGCTGAGAGGCTCCATCACTCAAGGCAGACGCGCCGTCGTTGACCTGCCCGACAGCATCGGTGATCTCGCCCACCTGCTCTTTCAGGCTGTCGGTATTGATGTCGATGTTCAGGCTCATCTTGACGCCGTTGATGGACACGGCGTCCATCTCAAAATCGACCACGTCGGCGGTGATGGTGGTGTCGATGCCGCGGCCGGGCAGAATGACATAGCTCAGCTGCTTGTTTGCACCCACGTTGGCTTCGGTCGCATCGGGGGCCGCGATGTTCCGGCACTTGGTGGTGTCCAGCGCAAAGGCCGCCTGCAGTGCATAGTCCTCGTAGAAGCTGCCCGCACAGTTCTCGTTCTTGGTAACGGTAAAGTAAATCTTCAGCTTGCCGCTCTTCCCGGCCAGCTCTTCGGGCGTGAGGGCCTTGCCGTCCAGCTCATAGCAGATCGAGATGTTCCACGGGATCTCCCGGCCTTCCAGCGTGCCCTGATAGTACACCCGGTCGGCATCGGTGGTAAAGGTGATCTCGTCGCCGTTCTGGGTGATGGGATCGTTGGTGGTCAGCATCTTGACGGCGGTGTAGTCGCCGTAATCGGTGACGCTGCCGCTGCCGAAGATGTTGACGACGTTCAGGTTCTGCACCGCGCCCCCGGCGTCGGTCATGATGTAAACCACCTCTTCCTTCTCGGTGGAAGGAGCTGCCGCAAAGGTCGGCAGAGCGGTGGAGCAGAGCAGCAGAGCCGACAGACCGGCTGCTGCGATTCGGGTTCTGGTTTTCATGCTGTTTTCTCCTTTTTCTCATTCCGGAATGCTTGGCGTGCGCCGTGGGTCGTGCGCTGGATCAGCCCGTCGAAGAGGACGAGCAGACCGGGCAGGACGAACAGGACCACGATCATCGAGCAGAGGGTGCCCTGCCCCAGCAGCTTGCCGAGCTGGGCCAGCAGGCCGTGGGAGGAAACGGCTCCCATCAGGAAGCCCACCACCGTCAGCGCACTGCCCGAGGTCAGGACAGACACCGTGCAGCTGGAAACGACTTCCTGCACGGCCTCTTTTTTGCCCAGCTTCCGTCGGTCGGTGAGATAGCGGTCGGTAAAGAGGATGGCGTAGTCCACCGTCGCGCCCAGCTGGATGGAGCTGATGATCAGATACGCGATATAGAAGATGGATTGGTCGGTGAAATACGGGATGGCCAGATTGATCCAGATAGCCGTCTCGATGCCAAGCACCAACAGCACCGGCAGCGAGATGGACTTCATGGTGAACAGCAGCACAAGGAACACAGCACCGATCGCAATGCCGTTCACCTTGGCCATATCCGCCGTGACGGTGTCCATCAGATCATAGGTGGACACGCCCTGACCGGCCAGCATCCATTCTCCAGGGTAATATTTCTCTGCGATTTTCCGGATCGTCTGCACCAGCGTGAAGGTCTCGTCGCCCTCATAGGCCGCATCGACGGTCAGCACCATCCGGGTGTAGTGTTCGCTGTTCAGCTTGGAGAGGGTGGCATCGTCCAGATATTGTTCCGGGATCATGCTGCCGACCGTGTCCACATAGGACAGGATGCTCGTCACCTGCGGCAAGCTGTGGAGCTGATCGGACAGTTCCTTCTGGGTGGCCGTGCTGGTCTTGGGGACCATCAGAACATAAGTATCGTTCTTGCCGAAGATGTCCTCGATCTTCTCGGTGTCCGCGCCCAGCTGGGTCTTGGGTCCGAAGATGTGGGACGCGCCGTAGTAGAAGCTGTTGTCGTTGGAGGCCAGATAGCAGGGTGCGATCAGCAGCACAAAGACGCAAACGCAGGGCAGCATGACCTTGCAGACCAGTTTGCTCAGCCCTTGGAAGGAGGGCACGAAGCTGCGGTGCCGGGTCTTTTCCATCAGCGGGTAGGTCGCCAGCACGAACACCGGCATGAACACGAACACCACGATCAGGCTGATGGCGATGCCCTTGGCCAGCGCAAGGCCCAGATCGGGGCCGATCCGGAACCGCATCAGGCAGAGGGCCAGAAAGCCGATCACCGTGGTCAGGCCGCTGGAAAAAATCGAATTGGTGGAGCCGCACAGGGCGTTCACCATAGCCTCTTTGGGGTCGCTCTCCTCCTTGCGGCATTCCTCAAAGCTGTGGATCAGGAACACCGAGTAGTCCAGCGAGACGGCCAGCTGCAAAATTTTGCCCGCCGCATTGGTGACGAAGGAGATCTCGCCGAAGATCAGGTTGCTGCCGGCGTTCAGGATGACCGCCACGCCGATGCCCAGCAGCACGATGAACGGCTCCGCCCACGAGGTCGTGGTCAGGATCAGCACCAGCGTCGCAAACAGCACGCCGACCACCGCAATGATCGGGATCTCACTCACCGTCGAGGTGGTGGCCACCGCGGTGGAAACGGCACTGCCGGCCATACAGTTTTCGTCTCCGATCACTTCCCGGATGGCATCGCAGGCTTCGAGGTTCTTTTCCTCGGCGATGGTCACCGAGAAGAGGGCGTTTCCGCCCTTATAATAGGTCTCGCGGGTGGCTTCCGGGATGAACTCCAACGGCTGGGTCACACTTGCCACGTCGTCCAGCCACGTCACATCGGTCACACCGTCCACGGCCAAAAGCTTTTCCTTATACTCCAGTGCTTCCGGCACCGTCACGCCCTGCACCATGACCCGGGCGTTCGGGATACCACCCTCATATTCCTCGCCCATCACATCCAGTGCGATGGTGGACGGGCTGTCGGCCGGGAGATAATCGTTCATGTCGTAGTCCACCGCGATCAGCTTCTGGCAGAAAAAGCAGAGCACGAATGCCGCCAGAAATCCTGTCAGGATCAGCTTGGGGTGTTTTACGACCCATTGATAAAATTTTCGCATCACTGCACCTCCGTGCGGGTTGTTTGTCTTACGTTGCATGGGAATTGTACCACAGCTGTCCGTCAAATAATATACCCAAAACGAAAAAATTGTCCGGTAAATACCGGACAAATGTCCATCATTTATCCATTGAAGCATTTACCGGACAATTGTATACTAAAACCAGATTGAAAACGGAGGAAACACCCCATGACCCACGAAGAAACCAGCCTGCAGACCCGGAAAAGCCTCTCTGCCGCCCTGAAGCGGCAGATGGAGCAGAAGCCGCTGCGCAAGATCACCGTCAACGACATCATTGCCGACTGCGGCCTGAACCGTAAGACGTTCTACTACCATTTTCCGGACATCTATGCCCTGCTCAAATGGACGCTGGAACAGGACGCTTTCGAGATCGTCCGGCGGTTCAACCTGATGCAGGACGCACAGGAGGCCCTGCAATTCGTGATGGATTATGTCGAATCCAACGCCCATCTCCTGAACTGTGCCTACGACAGCATGGGCCGGGACGAGATGAAACGCTTTTTCTGCGACGACTTCACCCAGATTGCCCTCGCCCTGATTGACGACACAGAAAAGGAGTATGAGCTCCATCTGGACCCGAAGTTCAAGCAGTTTCTCTGCGATTTCTACACCCACGCTCTCGCCGGCACGCTGGTCGATTGGTTCCACACCCGCCATACCCCCGCCGAAAAACAAGCCATGGTACAGAACCTCTCTTTCATGCTCCGCGTCTCCCTGCCCGAAAGTATGAAAGCTGCCGGTAACCATTCCGCAGAAACTATGTTATAATCATGCTATTGTAAAGGTTCTATCGGGAGGAATGTACCATGATGTACACACTGCACTACGATTCCCCGCTGGGCGGCATCCTGCTGGCAGCGGATGAGATTGGTCTGACCGGGTTATGGTTCGACGGCGAAAAATACTTTGCCGACATCCTCGACCCGGAACACACCGCGCAGGAAACACCCATCCTCCGCAAAGCAAAATGCTGGCTGGATGTTTACTTCCGCGGGCAAGAGCCGGATTTTACCCCGCCGCTCCATCCCATTGGTTCCCCTTTCCGGCAGGAAGTCTGGGAGCTGCTGCTCCAGATCCCCTACGGCCAGACCACGACCTATGGTGCACTGGCCAAGCAGTTGGCGGCAAAGCATGGCCTTCCCCGGATGTCGGCGCAGGCTGTGGGCGGTGCCGTCGGGCACAACGAGATCTCCATCATCATCCCCTGTCACCGTGTTGTCGGCACCAGCGGCAGCCTGACCGGATATGCGGGCGGCATCGACAAAAAAGTAAAACTATTGACTCTGGAAAAAGTTCGTATGGACGATTTCTTTGTGCCAACTAAGGGTACTGCATTATAAAACAGGAGGCGGTCTTTTAATGGACAGTCTCCTGTTTTTGCTTTTGTGTCAAAACCTTTAAAATTTTGTTCCAGTCAACTGAGAACTTATCATGCTGTATCCACCACCGACTTGACGGCATTGGTTTGAGTGGCCGTACGCCAAAATCAAGTCTGGAAAGATACTACTATGAAACCGCTCTTCTTCCGATGGGGACATTCCCCTTATCAGGCCACGATGAGGGCCATCAGGTAAAATTCCGTCGGGTTTTCGTCCTCCGTAGGCAGAATGACGATCTCTACGGTATGCGGTTTCTGCTCTCCATGATGCAGGACAGGCTGTAAATATAGACAGTCACCCCAGTCTTCCTCAAAATTTCCATCCAGCAACGCAGCGTGTGCAGCGTCACCATCCAGAACCAGTTCTGCCCGCAGGGCCGGGCGGCGGATGGTCTTGCGATACTGCACGGCGATGCAGGAAGCATCCACCGTAAAGGTGATCTTATCCCCCGGTTTTGTGCCGATCCAGCCGTTTTTCCAGTGGTCCAGATGGCCCAGCTTTTCGGCGGGGTCGGCGCGGAAGCCCTCCAGCTTGGGGCAGGTCTCCCGGATGGTCAGCCGCCGGGCGTTTTCGTAGGCATTGGCCGTCAGCTGGGCAGGAAATGCTTCTTCCTCTTCCGGGTCCTCCCGGCGGGCGTTGGCTTCAGCCAGCAGCCGGACGATTTGCCCGGCCACCAGCCCATGTCCGAAATCGTTGGGGTGCAGACCATCCGGGCTGAGCAGCTCACGGCTGGCATACCGGCCCGCGTGCAGGTCTTTGTAAACGCTGTCCCGGATGCTGACATGGGGCACTCCATAGTGGTTTCCAATCTCCACATGGTCGTCCTCGGCAGTCAGGCCGGTGTCATAATAGATGTTGTTCAGCAGCACCACCGCCGGGCGGGAGGGCCATGTCAGCAGTTTGCGGAGAAGGCCCTCATAGGTCTCTTTCCGGAAGGAAAGTTTCGTATCGTTGACGCTGAAATCCACTACCACGAAATCCGGCTGGTACATCAGCAGGTCGGTTACAGCGCGGGAGATGCCATAAAAGGAATCCGTCCCTCCGATGCCGCCGTTGACATAATGGAATTTCGCCGTCGGGAAAGTGTCCACGAACCACTGGAATACCCGGAACGCATAGGTATTTCCCGGTTCCGCAGCCAGACTGCCCTGCGTGATGGAGCCGCCGAAAAAGCCAATGGTCAGTTCTTCTCCGGCGGCGGCACGGCAGAACAGGTGTTTCAGGCGGACAAAATTGGGGTCAGCCATAACAGAACACTCCTTTGCGGCAAAGAATAATTGCACAAATAGTGTAGTGCATTTTTGAAAGAAACGTCAATAGGTGTGTTCATTTTCAGCGTACAGCACAAGAGCGGTGCAGCAGCACTGGCAAATCTGACCGGGAAACGAGGCAAAATGGGCTTGCCGGGGCACTTAACGGAATCATTAGTTTTTGTTAGCCTTCAAAATTAGCTTGCGGGCAGGAGAAGAATCTGCTATCCTCATCCATAAATAGATGGGAGGGCTCTGGAATGCAGAAATTACAGAAGAGCAGTCTGGAAGAGCTGCCCGAAGTGCGGGCACTGGGGCGGCACACAGACCGGGCCCCGCTGACATTATTCTGGACGGCCAGCGGCATCGAGCTGAACTTTACCGGCAGTGAACTATGGGTAGACTTTTTTGCCGATTATGAGACGATGGAGCCGTGGGTCAGCGTGGAACTGAACGGCGCATGGCTGGCCCGCTTTGCGGTGAATCCGGGAGAAAGCCGGGTCTGCCTGTTCCGGGGGATGACGCCGGGCAAGCCGAAGCATGTGCGTCTGCTCAAGGATGTACAGGCTATGCACGACGACCCGGCACATCTGCTGCAGATCACAGGACTGGAATATGCAGACGGCGAATTCTTGCCCCTGACGGAACCGGCATACCGTCTGGAATTTGTGGGGGACAGCATTACCAGCGGCGAAGGGACCATCGGAGCGCAGACGGAAGAGGACTGGGTGGGTGCATTCTTCTCGTCGGAGAACCACTACGCCTGAATGACTGCCGACGCACTGGGGGCTGAATACCGCTGCCTGTCCCAGAGCGGCTGGGGCATCGTATCCGGGTGGGACAACGACCCCCGCCATGTGATGCTGCCCTATTATACACAGGTCTGCGGCGTGGCGCGGGGAGAGCGGAACGCCGCGCTTGGAGCGCAGCAGCCCAACGATTTTGAAGGATGGAAGCCGAATGCCGTGATTTTTAATCTGGGCACCAACGACTGCGGAGCCTTCGACAACCCGCCATGGACGGACCCGGACACCGGGGCACAGCACCAGCTGCGGCGGCTGTCCAACGGAGATTTTCACCCGGCAGATGTACAGAAGATCGCCGATGGCGTCCAAAGTTTCCTGACTCTGGCGCGGGAGAAGAACCCACAGGCGGCATTGGTCTGGTGCATCGGGATGCTGGGAACAGCTCTTGCGCCGGTACTGCATCAGGGCGTGGAGCAGTATAAAGCCGCGGCTCAGGACGAACACGTTTATTTTGTGGAACTGCCGGAGGCCACCCCGGCGACCCTCGGTGCCCGGCTGCACCCCGGTGCGGAATGCCACCGACAGGCAGCCGAGGTGCTGACCGCATTTCTGAAAAACATCTTATAAGCAAAAACGTGCAGCTCGGCCCAGTGGGGCAAGCTGCACGTTTTTGTTCTTTGAGGGTCACGTTGATTCGCGTCTTACAAAGCCGCCCGGTACGAGGACGGTGGGGGCAATGGCGGGCTTGTGGGCCATCTTGCGGCGGAGCTGGGCGACAACCGTCTTGGCCATTCCGTCCAGATCCACCCGGTAGCTCGTCAGCTGGGGATTGCAGATGGTGGAGTAGCGGTAGTCGTCGTAGCCGGTCACGGCCACATCCTGCGGCACCCGGTAGCCGTTCCGCTTGAGGGTCTCCACCAGATTGTAGGCCACCTCGTCGCAGTTGCAGACAAAGGCTTCCGGCATTTCGTGGGGCAGGGAGAAGGGGATGAATTTACCCTGATCGTCACGGTCTTCCAGCCGCCATTCGTCCCGGATGGGCAGCCCGGCCCGGAGCAATGCCTTTAGATAGCCCAGATAGCGGTCCATGATGGAACTGGTGGAGAGGATGCTGCCCACGAAGCCGATGTTCCGCCGCCCGGTAGAGATCAGGTGTTCGGTGAGCATATAGCTGCCGCTGACGTTATCGCTGAGCACGCAGTCGGCGGCAATGGCGTCATCGTAAAAATCCAGCAGCATAAAGGGCACGCCGCTCTGCACGGCAGTTGCAAGGTAGCGGCGGCTGATCTCGCCCATAAAAATCAGGCCGTCCACCTTGCGGTTTACCAAGAATGTCGGCATATTGCAGCTTTTTTCTGCCTGCGGAAGCACGATCTCCATCAGCACCGAGATGTCCTGCTCGGCCGCGCACTTGAGCACCGCCCGGTAAAGATTGGAGTAAAAGGCGTTCTCATTGAAGAACCGGTCTGCCACAAGGATACCGATGCTCTCGCCGCCCGTCCGTGTCTGGGCCCGGATGGGGAGCTGATAGCCCATCTCCTCCGCCATCGCAACGATCTTCACCCGCATCTCCTCGCTGACGCCATCCTTGCCCGCAAGTCCCTTGGAGACAGACACCGTACTGATGCCCAGCCGCTTGGCAATGTCCGCCATCCGCACTGCTTTTGACATGATGTTCCCGACCTTCTTTCTACTTAACAAAAAAGGATAACTGCCGCGTTTATTAGCTTATATCAAGCATATCAGCTTTTGTGGGCGGCGTCAACCAAAGAAATATCAAAAATGCCGCCGCCCAGACCGCTTTGGGGGACCGAAATGGCGGATTTTAGTCTTTTTAGACTTAAATATTAAGTTAAAAAATAGCTAACAAGATTTTTAATCTTGCTTTTTCCTGATGTATCCCGGAAATGCAGGGCAACTTTCACAATACTTTTGTTTGAAATGCGCTTAAATGACGAATTTTTTTGTGAACATTGACAACGAATCCGAATGGGAATATACTTAAATCACAAAAAGCGGGTGCAATAAATTAGCTAAATATTAAATTCACTAAAGCTAATTCAAGACTCACAGCACGAAGAAACGGGTTTTATGAAGAAGGAGGACATTTCTTATGCGTAAGATCAATCGTCGCAGCTTTCTGAAGGCCACTGGTATTCTGGCAGCCGCATCTGCTCTGGCCGCGTGCGGCGGCAGCGGCTCTTCCACCGCCGCTTCCACCGGCAGTGCAGCTGGTTCCGCCACTGGCGCAGACGGCCCCAAGGCTTACAACGAGCTGACCGTCGGCACCGACAACACCGACCTGACGGCTGAGATCAAGATCATCAGCAACCGCACCGACCTGATCGATGACGGCACCTTCGACGGCTACATTGCGGAGTTCCAGAAGCAGTATCCGGGCATCACCATCAAGTACGAGGGCATCACCGATTATGCCAACGACATGACCACCCGCCTGACTTCCAATGACTGGGGCGATGTGTGCATGATCCCCACCACCATCCCTCTGACCGAGCTGGGCGACTACTTCGAGCCCCTGTGCGCACTGGACGACATCAACGATGAGTACAACTTCGCTTCCAACCGCGCTTACGACGGCACCGTGTACGGCATCCCCTCTACCGGCAATGCACAGGGCATCGTCTATAATAAGAAGGTCTTCGAGGCTGCCGGCGTGACCGAGCTGCCCAAGACCCCGGACGAGTTCCTCGACGCCCTGCAGAAGATCAAGGACTACGATCCCTCCATCGACCCGCTGTACACCAACTACGCCGCTGGCTGGACCATGAGCGCATGGGATGCTTACATCGGCGGCGGTGCTACCGGCGACCCCGACTGGATGAACATCACCATGCCCCAGACCAAAGACCCGTTCCAGAAGGGCATTCTGGGGGCCGACGATATGGGCCCCTACGCGGTCTACTACATCCTGTACGAGGCCGTCAAGCGCGGCCTGACTGAGGCGGACCCCACCACCACCGACTGGGAGGGCTGCAAGCCCCGCATCAACAACGGCCAGATCGGTGCCATGGCACTGGGCAGCTGGGCCATCGTCCAGATGCAGGCCGCCGGCGACCATGCCGACGACATCGGCTATATGCCGTTCCCCATCACCGTCAACGGTACCCAGTACGCCAGTGCCGGTGCCGACTACTGCTTCGGCATCAACAAGAACACCACCGACGACAAGAAACTGGCCGCAATGCTGTACATCAAGTGGTTCAGCGAAAGCTCCAACTTTGCCTTCGATCAGGGCGGCGTGCCGGTGCTGAAGAGCCAGAAGTACCCCGATACCTTGGCTGCCTTTGATGGCATCGACCTGCTGGAGGATACGCCCGCTCCCTCCGAGCTGGCGGACCTGAAGGACGAAGTCCAGCAGGAGGCCGAGCTGATGCTGAACGCCGACCAGACCCACGTCATGCGCGTGGTCGAGGCTGGCATCAACGGCGACGAGACGCTGGACGACATCGTGGCCGACTGGAATGCAGCATGGGACAAGGCTGTGGACACCTGCGCACCCCAGTAAACATTCCGCTGTAAGAAAATAGGCAGGGTGGGCGGTTCGTCTGCCCTGCTTTTGGTGAAAGGAGGCCTCCCCAAAATGGCAAATTCCGCAACCGTATCCGTCCCCAAGAAACGCAAGACCCTCAAGGAGTTCTGGCACAGTATGCGGGGCCAGCAGATCATCGTGACGCTGGTGTTCCTGTTCGTGCCGCTGCTGCTCCTCTTCATGTTCACCTATCTGCCCTTCTTCAAGATGGTGGAATTCAGCTTCTTCAAGATGAAATACATCGGCAAGCGCACGTTTGTGGGCCTGAAGAACTACATTGATGTCTTCACCCGTGACGACTGCTTCCACGCACTGCGCCTGAGCCTTTACTACATGGCCGGTTCGGTGGTGCAGATGGCACTGGCTCTGCTCTTCGCCACCATCCTGAGCTTCAAGTGCAAGGGCAGCAAGTTCTTCCGCGGTGCACTGTACTTCCCCTGCCTGATCTGCGGCATTTCGGTGGGTTTCATCTTTAAGTTCTTCTTCACCCACGGCTTCGTGCTGGATACCCTGCTGAGCTGGGTGGGCTTCAATGTGGACAGCCTTCCGTTCTGGCTCCGGGATGAATCCATCAACAACATCGTGCTGGTGGCCTGCTCGGTGTGGAAATACATCGGCCAGAACATCGTCATGTTCATCGGTGCCATTGCTTCCGTGGATCCGGTGCTGTATGAGGCCGCCGAGATCGACGGTGCAAACGCATGGCACCGCTTCAAGGACATCATCCTTCCCTCCATCAGCACCATCGTGGTGCTGAATCTCATCATCTCGGTGTCCGGCGCGCTGTCCGCCTTCGAGATGCCCTACGTTGTCACCGGCGGCGGCTTCAACACCTCCACCTACTTCGTCGTCATGGATAAGATCGCCCATACCGACCAGAAAGTCGGTCTGGCATCGGCTATGGCCGTCGTCCTGCTGGTGCTCATCATGATCGTCACCTACGTCCAGAAGGCCGTGGAGCATTATCTGGAGCACCGCAGCGACCGCCCCGTCAAGGCTGGAAAGTGAGGCAGATACCATGAGTGCAACGACTACTGCGATCCGGAACGAGACCACCGCCATCAAGGTGAGAAAATTCATCGTCAACCTCTGCAAATATGTGCTGCTGGTTTTTGCGGCCTTTGTAGCACTGGTGCCCATCGTCTCCTGCATCTTCACGGCCTTCAAGACCGAAGAGGAGTACGCCAGCACCAACGTCATCACCCTGCCGAAGAGTTTCCTGAACTTTGATAACTTCATCACCGCATGGAATAAAGCCAACATGGGCCGCGCCTTTATCAACAGCTTCATCATCCTGATCTGTGTTCTGGCGGGCAGCATCATGATCAGTGCGATGCTGGCCTATGTGCTCAACCGGTTCAAGTTCCCCGGCAATACCCTGATCCGCAACCTGTTCACCATCGCCACCCTGATCCCCGGCATTGCGTCTCAGGTCACGGTGTATCAGATCATGACGGCCCTGCATTTGGTCAACTCCATGCCCGGCTACATGATCCTGATGATGGGCACAGACGTCATCACCATCTACATCTTCTTGCAGTTCTTCGAGAATCTTTCCCCCACACTGGACGAGAGTGCCATCCTCGACGGCTGCACCTACTTTGGTGTGTTTTTCAAAATTCTGCTTCCGCTGCTGAAACCGGCCATCGTCACCAGTGCCATCCTGAAAGGCGTGTCCACCTACAACGAATACTACATGGCAAACCTGTATCTGCAGGATAAGACCAAGTATCAGGTGGTGGCCACCTCGCTGTACGTTTTCTCCGGCCCCATGGGAAGCCAGTACAACTACATCTGCGCCGGTGTCATCATCACCATTATCCCCGCCCTGATCGTCTTCCTGCTCTGTCAGGATCAGATCTACAGCGGCATGGCAGCGGGTGCTGTCAAGGGCTAAAGCTGCCATCCCCATTTTCTCCTTCATCATCTGCAGCATCTCCCGGCTCTGTGCAGGGGCCGGGAGCGTGCGGCAGAAGGGAACAAACAACCTCTGTTATAGGAGTATTGATATTATGAGCAACGTAAAAATGTTCTGCGACGCCCTGCCCAACATCCCTTGGCAGGAAAAGCCCGCCGATGTCACCGGCCCGGTCTGGCGTTACGACGCCAACCCCATCATCGACCGCAACCCGCTGCCCGGCGTAGCCCGCATCTTCAACAGTGCGGTCGTCCCCTATGAGGGCAAGTTCATCGGCGTCTTCCGCGGCGAGCAGGTCAACGGTGTGCCCTACATCTATCTGGGCCATAGCGACGACGCGATCCACTGGACCTTTGACAAGGAGAAGATTCCCTTCGTCAACGAGAAGGGCGAGTCCTTCATGCCGGTCTACGCCTACGACCCCCGTCTGGTGAAGGTGGAGGACACCTACTACGTCATCTGGTGTCAGGATTTCTACGGTGCTTCCATCGGCATCGCCAAGACCACCGATTTCAAGAAGTTCGTCCGCATCGAGAATCCGTTCATCCCCTTCAACCGGAACGCCGTTCTCTTCCCCCGCAAGATCAATGGCATGTACACTCTGCTCAGCCGCCCATCCGACTCCGGCCACACCCCCTTCGGTGATATCTTCCTGAGCCAGAGCCCGGATATGGAGTTCTGGGGCCGTCACCGCCATGTGATGAGCAAGGGCTCCAACTGGTGGGAGAGCGTGAAGATCGGCGGCGGTGCTGCTCCCATCGAGACCAGTGAGGGCTGGCTGCTGTTCTACCATGGCGTCACCGGCACCTGCAACGGCTTCGTTTACTCCATCGGCGGTGCCATCCTCGACCGGGACGAGCCCAGCAAGGTGCTCTATCGGTGCGAGAACTTCCTGCTGACCCCGGAAAAGTGGTATGAGGAGCGTGGCTTCGTGCCCAATGTCTGCTTCCCCTGCGCCACCCTGCAGGACGCTGACACCGGCCGCATCGCCCTCTACTACGGCTGCGCCGACAGCTATGTTGGTCTGGCCTTCACCACCGTAGACGAGGTGGTGGATTACATCAAGGCCCACGATTACGCAGGCCCCACCGACCACGAGGTCGGCATCCGCTGACACTATGGAGCCTGTCCCGGTCTTCCGGGGCGGGCTCATTTGGGTAATACACATCGATTGGAGGAAATTACGATGCCTTCCATCCAACAGGCCGCTCAGCAGATGCTGACGGAAAACATCATCCCCTTCTGGAAGCGGATGCGGGACAACGAGCACGGCGGCTTCTACGGCTACATGGATTTTGACCTGAATCTGGATAAGACTGCCGAGAAAGGCTGCATCCTCAACAGCCGCATCCTGTGGTTCTTCTCCAAAGCCGCCATGACTCTGAAGCGGGACGACCTCGCCGATGACGCCCGCCACGCCTACGAGTTTTTCACAAAGCATTGTTACGACGTGGAAAACGGCGGCGTCTACTGGAGCTGTGACTATACCGGAAAACCGCTGGATACCACCAAACACACCTACAATCAGGGCTTTGCCATCTACGCCCTCTCGGCTTACTACCGCCTGACCGGCGAACAGGCCGCACTTGACCGGGCAAAAGAGATCTTCCACCTGATCGAACAGCACTGCACCGACAGCGAAGGCTATCTGGAAGCCTTTACGATCGACTGGAAGCCGGAGAGCAACGAAAAGCTCTCCGAAAACGGTGTCATGGCCGCCAAGACCATGAACACCCTGCTCCATGTCTTCGAGGGCTATTCCGGGCTTTATCAGGCAAGCCGCGACCCGGAAGTGGGCAAGGCCCTGCGCCGCATTCTGGACATCTACGCCAACAAGATCTACAGCCCGGAGCTGCACCGCCAGCTGGTCTTCTTCGATGAACATTACAACTCCATCATCGACCTGTACAGCTACGGCCACGATATCGAGTCCAGCTGGCTCATCGACTGGGGCTGCGACCTGCTGGGGGACAAGGAGCTTTCGGCCCGCATCCACGCCATCGACTCCGATCTGGCGGCCCATATCTATCAAGAAGCCTACACTGGCCACTCGGTCGTCAACGAGTGCGAGCGCGGCAAGGTGGACACCACCCGCGTGTGGTGGGTGCAGGCCGAAGCCATCCTCGGCTTTGTGAACGAGTACAAGAAGAGCGGCGATGCGAAATACCGCGATGCCGCCGCCGATATTTACCACTACATCTGCGATGTGATGGTGGACAAACGCCCCGGCAGCGAGTGGTTCTGGGATGTGGACGCAGACGGGAAACCGTCCAGCCGCAAGCCCATCTTGGAACCGTGGAAATGCCCCTACCACAACGGCAGAATGTGTATGGAACTGATGAGGAGGAATCCCGATGTCACAGTCTAAGCTTCACCCCGAATACCTGCGCCAGAAGGCATTGCAGGACGCTTATCTGGCCCGCAAAAACAAAAAGACCGATTTCTACAACGGCATCTATGACCGCTGGGAAAATCCCGTCCTGACCCGCGAATCCATCCCCCTGAGCTGGCGGTTCGACCTGAACCCGGAAACGAATCCCTTCTTCATGGAGCGGCTGGGCGTGAACGCGGTGTTCAACTCCGGTGCCATCAAACTGAATGGCAAATATTATCTGGTCGCCCGCATCGAGGGCAACGACCGCAAGAGCTTCTTCGGCGTGGCCGAGAGCGACAGCCCGGTAGAAGGCTTCCGCTTCTGGGAAAAGCCCATCCTGCTGCCGGATACCTGCCCGGAGGAGACCAACGTCTACGATATGCGCCTGACCCAGCATGAGGACGGCTGGATCTACGGCGTGTTCTGCTCCGAGAGCAAGGACCACAGCGTGAACGACCTGTCCGCCGCCGTGGCGGCAGCGGGCATCGTCCGCACCAAAGACCTCAAGACTTGGGAGCGTCTGCCGAACCTCGTCACCAAGCGCAGCCCCCAGCAGCGGAACGTAGACCTGCTGCCGGAGTTCGTGAACGGCAAATATGCTTTCTACACCCGCCCGATGGACGACTTCATCGACACCGGCTCCGGCGGCGGTGTGGGCTTCGGCCTCTGCGATGACATCACCCATGCCGTCATCGACGAGGAGATCATCACCAGCCCCCGCCGCTATCACACCATCACCGAGTCCAAGAACGGCGAGGGTGCCACCCCCATCAAGACCGAAAAAGGCTGGCTCCACATCGCCCACGGCGTGCGGAACACCGCCGCCGGTCTGCGGTACGTCATCTATGTGTTCGTCACCGACCTGAACGATCCCAGCAAGGTCATTGCAGAGCCCTCCGGCTTCCTCATTGCACCGCGCGACTGGGAGCGTGTGGGCGACGTCTCCAACGTAGTGTTCACCAATGGTGCCATCGCAGACGATGACGGTAGCGTGTACATCTATTACGCTTCCAGCGACACCCGCCTCCATGTGGCCTCCACCACCATCGACAAGCTGCTGGACTTTGCCTTCCACACCCCCGCCGACCCGCTGCGCAGCGTGGACTGCGTCAAGCAGCGGTGCGGCCTCATCGACAAAAATCTTGCATATCTCAAGAGCATCGGCGAGTAACGTCCGCTGCCCTTCCCGAAAGGAAACGCCATGAAAAAGACCAACATCGACAGCCCCTTTTACCGCACCATGGGCCGGATCGGCGACCTTGTATTCGCCAACATCTTATGGCTCCTGTGCTGTCTGCCCGTCGTCACCGCCGGGGCCTCCACACTGGGGCTGTTCACGGTGGTGAACAAGATGGCCGCCAAAGAGGACTATACCGTGCGCACCGACTTTTTCAAGGCGTTCAAGCGGGACTTCAAACAGAGCACAATCCTCTGGCTGCTGGTGCTTGTGTGCGGGTTTGCGGGGTTTCGCAGCCTGTATAACGCCACCACGCAGGACAACACGGGCAACGGCATCCTTGCGGCGGCGTCCTTCCTGCTTCTGGTGCTGGTGGGCTGCTGCGGCAGCTGGGGCTTTGCCCTGCTGGCCCGGTTCAGCTACCCCAAAGCACTCAGTGCCCTTGCCGACGGCGGACGGATGACGCTGGCAAACCTCCTGCCCAGTGTGGGCATTCTGGCCTTTCTGTGCTGGCTGCCGCTGCTGGCGAAAGCCGCCCCCGCATGGTTTGTGTATCTGGCCCCGCTGATGCTGCTCATCGGCGGTTCCGGCTCTGCGCTGGGCATGGCTGCGCTGATGCGCCCTGCCTTTGATAAGCTGGAAAAAGCCGGGCGCAAAGCCGAGGAACCGGAAGAAAATTTTGACGGAGAGAACAACCAATGATCCATAGATCCAAGAACTGTTTCACCCTGCATACCGTCCACACCAGCTACCAGCTGGCCGTCGGCCCGAAGGGAATGCTCCTGCATACCTATTACGGGGTCCGTCTACCGGACGATGCGCCCGACCTAACCGACCCCCGGATGCCCCACGGCGACCCGGGCTGCTGGCCCGACCTGCTGCCGCAGGAGCTTTCCGGAGCAGGCACTGCCGATAACCGCACCCCTGCCGTGGTGCCCGAATATGCCGACGGCACCGAGGCAGCGGCTTTTGTGTTTGACCATGCCGAGGTATACCCCGGCAAGCCTCAGCTGCCCGGTCTGCCCATGTTCCGGGACGGCGGCGGCATGGAGACGCTGTCGGTCTTCCTGAAGGATGCGGGCGGGCTGGCCGCCGAACTGCGGTACACTGTGTACGAAGCCGAAGACCTCATCACCTGCACCGTGGTCTACACCAACGAGGGCACAGAGCCCCTGACCCTGAACAAAGCGGCCTCCCTGAACCTCGACTTTGCACCGGATACGCTGGAACTCATCACTCTGAACGGCACATGGGCCGCCGAGCGCACCCCGGAACGGGCGGTGCTGCGGTGCGGCATCCAGAGCATCGGCAGCATGCGGGGCATCCCCGGCCACGCTCACAACCCGGCGGTAGCACTCTGTCACCCGGACACCACCGAAACGGCCGGCGACGCATGGGGCTTTGCCTTCGTATACAGCGGCAACTACCTTATTGAGGCAGAGCGATGCGACGCCGGAGAGCGGCTGGTGATGGGCATCCATCCCTATCACTTCCACTGGACGCTGGCTCCCGGCGAAAGCTTCACCGCTCCGGAAGCGGCCATGGTCTACTCCGACAAGGGTCTGGGCGAGATGAGCCGCCGGTTCCACAATGCGATCCGCACCCGGCTGCTGCCGCCCCGCTGGCAGGATATGGCCAAGCCCCGCCCCGTGCTCATCAACAGCTGGGAAGCCTGCTACTTTGATTTTGATGAGAAAAAGCTGCTGGAACTGGCGCAGGCAGCCAAGAAAGCAGACATTGACCTCTTTGTGCTGGACGACGGCTGGTTCAAGGGCCGCAACGACACCTCGTCCAGTCTGGGCGACTGGGTGGCCGACACGAACAAGCTGCCCGATGGTCTGCCCGGCCTGTGCAAAAAACTCAACCTGCTGGGGCTGGAAATGGGTCTGTGGGTGGAGCCGGAAGCCATCAGCCCCAACAGCGACCTTTACCGCACCCACCCCGACTGGGCCTTTACCATCAAGGGCCGGGAACCGCTGGAAATCCGCCAGCAGTATACACTGGACTTCAGCCGCCCCGAAGTCGTGGACGGCATCTGGCAGCAGCTGGACGCAATTCTGGAAAGTTGCCCGCTGAAGTACCTCAAGTGGGATATGAACCGCTCGCTGGCTCATGTCTATGACGCAAATCTTCCGGCCAAGCGGCAGGGCGAAGTCTACCACCGCTATGTGATGGGTGTATATGAACTGCAGCGTCGCCTGACTGAGAAATATCCCGCTCTTCTGCTGGAAAACTGCGCCGGCGGCGGTGCCCGGTTCGACTGCGGAATGCTCTACTACAGCCCGCAGATCTGGTGCAGCGACAACACCGACGCTCGCAGCCGCTTGACCATCCAGTACGGCACCAGCCTGTTCTATCCCGGCTGCGTCATAGGGGCACACTTCTCCACTGTACCCAATCACTGCACCGGGCATATCTCCACCATGGAAGCACGGATGGCTGCAGCACTGTCCGGCACCTTCGGCTTTGAGCTGGATCTGACGAAATACACCGAGGAAGAGCGGACCGAGCTTCGCCCCTATGTGGCATGGTATCGCGCCCACGGTGCCCTCCTGCGGGGCGGCGAGCTGCACCGGCTGGTAAACCCGGAACCCAACGGTCTGGGAGCTGCATGGATGATCGCCGCGAAAGACGGCAGCGAAGCCGCTGTGTTCGCAGTCGGCGATGCCCTGAGCGGTCAGCACGGCGTCGGCAGCACCAACAGCCGCCCCCGCCTTGTGCTGGAAGGTCTCGACCCGGCAGCACAGTACCGCGACGAGGAAAAGAACACCTATGCAGGTGTTCAGCTGATGACCACCGGTCTGGAACTGCCCGGAGCCTACGGCCAGACGCCCGCAAAGATCTGGTATCTGAAGAAGATTTGAAGAGAGGAAATTTTATATGACCGACACGATCAAATCCGAATACGAAAAGTGGCTTGCTCAGCCCGATATGCCCGCCGACCTTGCCGAGGAACTGAAAACAATCGCGGGCGACGAGGACGCCATCACCGACCGCTTTTACCGGGAGCTGGAATTCGGCACCGGTGGTCTGCGCGGTGTCATCGGCGCAGGCACCAACCGGATGAATATCTATAACATCCGCAAGGCAACACAGGGCCTTGCCAACTACCTCAACGCTTCCGGCCTGCCGAAAAAGGTGGCCATCGGCTACGACAGCCGGATCAAGAGCAACGTCTTTGCCAAGGAGACAGCCGCTGTCCTCGCGGCCAACGGCATCAAGGCCTATATTTATCCCCGGCTGGAGCCTACCCCGGCCCTGAGCTGGGCCGTGCGGTACTACGGCTGCGGCGCGGGCGTCTGTGTCACCGCCAGCCACAACCCCGCCAAGTACAACGGCTACAAGGTCTATGGTGCCGACGGCTGCCAGATCACGCTGGAAGTGGCCGCGAAAATTCTGGCCGCCATCGAAACCGTGGACTGTTTCGCCGTGACTCCCGCTGACTTTGACACGGCTCTGGCCGAGGGCAGGATCGAGTACAGCAGCGAGAAATGTCTGGACGATTTTGTGGATGCCGTGTACGCCCAGCGGGTAGGCGACGGCTCAGGCATCGGGAATCTGAAACTGGTCTACACCCCGCTGAACGGTTCCGGCCTTGAGTGCGTGAAGAAGCTGCTGGCAAAGCTGGGCGTCACCCATGTCACCGTGGTGCCGGAGCAGGAGAAGCCGGACGGCAATTTCCCCACCTGCCCCTATCCCAATCCTGAGATCCGGGAGGCCATGCAGAAGGGCCTCGACCTGTGCGACAAGGTCCACCCCGACCTGCTGCTGGGTACCGACCCCGACTGTGACCGCTGCGGCACCGCCGTGCCGGACGGCAAGGGCGGCTACCGGCTCATTACCGGCAACGAGATGGGTATTATCCTGCTGGACTACATCTGCCGCACCCGCAAAGCTTTGGGCACCATGCCGGAGCACCCGGTGGCCGTGACCACCATCGTCTCCACCGATATGGCTACCCCGGTGGCGAAAAAGTACGGCGTGGAACTGCGCCGCACCCTCACCGGCTTTAAGTTCATCGGTGAGCAGATCGGCCTGCTGGAAGCTGCGGGCGAAGCGGACCGCTACATCTTCGGTTTTGAGGAAAGCTACGGTTACCTCTCCGGCGCGCACGTCCGGGATAAGGATGCCGTCAACGCCACTCTGCTGGTCTGCGAGGCCGCCGCATGGTACGCCAAGCAGGGCATGACCCTGCTGGACGCCATCAACAAGCTGTATGCCGAGTTCGGCTGCTACCGCAATGCTCTGCACAGCTTCGCCTTTGAGGGCGAGAGCGGGATGCACACCATGCAGGCCATCATGAAGCGTCTGCGTGAGACCCCGCCCGCCGAGATCGGCGGCATCGCTGTGGAATCGGTGCTGGACTACAACACCGAGGGCACCGGTCTGCCCAAGGCAGATGTACTGGAGTTCCGTCTCGCCGGCGGTGCCAAGCTGATGGTCCGCCCCTCCGGTACCGAGCCGAAGATCAAGGTGTACCTGTCCGCCGTGGCCTCCACCGAGGAAGCCGCCGACGCGATCAACGAGACTCTTGGCCAAGCTGCCACTGACCTGCTGAAAGCCTAATCATTTCGCAACCGGCTGCCCCGTTCCTGCCGAAAAATGGACGGGGCAGCTTTTTTGCACCCTTTTTTCGGGAAATCCGCCATTTTGTATGCACTTTTGAACATATTGGAGGGAAGGAACATGAAGACGATTCAACTGAAACCAAGCTGCAAAGACTACCTCTGGGGCGGTGAAAAACTGCGCACCGAGTACGGCATCCAGAGTGATCTGCACCCCTTGAGCGAGGCGTGGATGCTCTCCTGTCACCCGGACGGCCCCAGCTATCTGCCCGACGGCTCCACTTTGCAGCAGTACATCGACGCCCACCCCGGATGCCTCGGCACCGACTGCGAGAAGTTCAGCGAGTTCCCGGTGCTGGGCAAGTTCATCGATGCAAAGAAAGACCTGTCCATTCAGGTGCATCCCTCCAATGCCTACGCACTGGAGCACGAGCACCAGTACGGCAAAACGGAAATGTGGTATGTGTTGGAAGCTGAGCCGGGCGCAAGCCTCTACTACGGCTTCACCCACGAGATCAGCAAGGAAGAGTTTGAGTGCCGCATCAAGGACAACACCCTGACCGAAGTGCTCAACGCCGTGCCCGTGCACAAGGGCGATTGCTTCTTCATCCCTTCCGGCACTCTGCACGCCATCCGCAAGGGCATCGTGGTGGCAGAGATCCAGCAGAACTCCAACGTGACTTACCGCATCTACGACTATGGCCGTCTGGGGGCTGACGGCAAGCCCCGCCAGCTCCACATCCCGCAGGCGTTGGACGTCACTGAGCGCAAGCCGCCCATAGCACACGATTTCCACGGCCATCTGGCCCAGTGCGATTACTTCACCGTGGATGCTCTGGAAGGTGATTTCAAGGATGTCTGCGATGACACTTCCTTCACTTCCCTTTTGGTGCTGGAGGGCAACGGCACCCTGACCGAGACCGCCACCGGTGAGAGTCTCCTCATCCGGAAAGGTGAGAGCCTGTTCCTCCCGGCGGGCACCGGCGAATACACCGTAAAGGGCAAAGGACTCAAGTGTCTGCGCACCCGCGTGTAAACAAAGCATGAAAAATTCCCGGACGGTCTGCCGCCGTCCGGGAATTTATGTTATAGTAAAAACATCAGAAAAGGAAAAGAGGATACAGCCATGGCATCCTATCGTTACGAACGCGACATCAAACCCGAAGACCTGCTCCCGGAAACGCCTCGTGAACTGACCCCTGCGGAAAAGCGTGCAAACTGGTGGCATTATCACTGGTACTATGTGGCACTCATCGCGGCGGCGATACTGACCGTTGGATATTTCGTCTGGAGCCGCGTCACCGAGGTGAAGCCGGATTACACGGTGGCCGTGGTCAGCCGCACCGACCCGGATGCCGCATTTCTGGCCGAGGTGGAAGAACGGCTGGAAGCTATTGGCGAGGACATCAACGGCGACGGAAAAGTCAAGGTGAACGTAAAAGGCATCTGGCTGGCCGTGGATTACTACAGCAGCGATGTTTCTCTTCAAAAGCTGATGCAGTCCAGCGAGGACAAACTGAACTCAGACTTCTACCTCTGCGAGAGCACGATTTTCATCATGGATGATCCAGCGGGTATGGAGCAGAAATACGGGTGTTTTCAGAAGCTGGACGGCACCGACCCGCAGGAAGGAGACACTGTGTCGGTGTCCGATTTTGCAGTTCCGCTGGACGATACAGCACTTGCGGATGCAGCGGATGGGGATAGTACGGCATGGTACGCCGCACGCCGGCTGAATGAGGGAATGGATGAGGCTGTCATTGACCGTACCCGCACCCTCTGGGAAAAGCTTCTGTGAGCGATTCGCATTTTCAAGCAATTTCACCCCTTGCAAAATCTGCTGGCGAAAATCACGACCGTGCAAAAACCGTGCATTGACCGTGCAATCCCCGATTTTTCGGGGTTACATAACAAAAAAGAACGCCAAATCTTACGATTTGACGTTCAATATCTGGTGCACCTCCAGGGACTCGAACCCTGGGCCCACTGATTAAGAGAGCAAGCCGCAGATTCGTCTCAATTTCTGGATGTTTCGATTTATCGCGTTTTTAATCGAAATAGCGTGATTTTTCGCCTTAAAACTTCTGCACTCTTTGTCGAATTTTGCATTGAAAAGCACCCTCTGCACGTTTTGAAACCGTGCAAAATCCGTGCAGAAACCGTGCACTTACTCTCCGACAAATAAAAATCACCCTATCCACCACCGACTTGACGGCATTGGTTTGAGTGGCCGCATACCAAAATCAAGTCTAGGAGGATACTATTATGATGAAACTGCTTTCCTGCCGCTACAACATGGATACCAACCGAGTGGAAGCCCGGTTCGAGGATGAAACCACTCTGTCCATCGACTGCATCGCCATTGAGGACGAGTACGGCGACACCCCGGCACAACGGGCGGAACTGGACTGGCTGCTGTACAACAAGCCCTTGGAGTATGCCCAGCTTGTGCTGGGTGGGGAGATTGAGCATTATCTCTCGCTTGGCTGTGACCATGGCAGATTGGAAGACTGACGTATAAGTTTCAAACGTAACAAAAAATCACCCCGAATCCGTTCTGAGAAACGATCTGACTCGGGGTGATTTTTTATTATTGAATCTTTACAGCAAACTCAGTGCTTCTTCATCGGCCACAAGGGTGCAGTCCGGGTGCATCTGCAGGATGGAACCCGGGCACTCGGGGGTAACAGGGCCGGAAACAACGGCCTTGACGGCCTGTGCCTTGCCCAGACCATTTGCTACAACCAGAACTTTCCGTGCCTGCATAATGGTCTTGATGCCCATGGTGTAGGCCTGCCTGGGCACCAGATCCTCGTTGCCGTCAAAGAAGCGCTTGTTTGCCTCGATGGTGGCGGGGGTCAGATCCACACAGTGCGTTTCCAACTCAAAGGCCTCGCCCGGCTCATTGAAGCCGATATGGCCATTCGGGCCAAGGCCCAGCAGCTGCAGGTCGATGCCGCCCAAGCTGTGAATGATTGCATTGTACTTGGCGCAGGCATCCTCTGCATCGGGGTTTGTGCCGTCGGGCAGGTTGATGCGGCTGGGGTCAATGTTCACATGGTCGAACAGGTTGCGGTGCATAAAGCTCCAATAGCTTTCCGGATGCTCCTTGGGCAGGCCGCGGTACTCATCGAGGTTGACGGTCGTGACTTCGGAAAAGTCGATGTCGCCTTTGTTGTACCACTCCACCAGCTGTGCGTAGGCCCCTACGGGCGTGCCGCCCGTGGCCAGACCCAGCACGCAGCTGGGCTTCATGATGACCTGTGCGGAGATGATGTTTGCCGCTTTGCGGGACATATCTTTGTAATCTTTTGCGCGGATGATCTTCATTGAAAACTGCTCCCTCTTTTTACTTCAGCAGCAGCGGCAGAAAGCTCGTGCCGTTCTGCGGTGCCTTGCTGTGGAAATACTCGGCTGCAGTCGCGCCCACATCGCTGAGCGTCTTGCGGATGCCGATATCCTTGGGCGTGGAGTGCTTGCTGTAGATCATCAGCGGCACCATCTCACGGGTGTGGTGCGGGTGGCCGATGGTCGGGTCGTTGCCGTGGTCGGCCTGCACAATGAGAATATCATCCTCACCGAGGGCGTCGCGGATCTTGCCGATCCACTCGTCCGCCACACGCAGGCGATCCGCATAGGCTGCAACATTCTCCCGGTGGCCGCACAGGTCAGTCTCCTGCACATTGGTGCAGATGAAGGCCGTTTCCTGTTCCTGCACGATCTCCAGAGTGCGTTTCAGCACGCTGGCCGTATCCACCATCGGGATGCTGGTTCCGTAGTTGTTGGTAACAACATCCGCCACCTTTCCCAGCAGGAACACCGGCAGGCCGCTCTTGCCCAGAATAGTCGGCATCTGCACCTCCGGATCAACGCCGTAACCCATGTGGATGCAATGGTAATCGTTGTTGTAAACGCCGCTGGCCGGGGCATTGACGCCGATGTAGTCGCCGTGTTCCTCAACGGCATCCAGCAGGTTCTGCAGATGCACGCCACGTCCGCCAAAGGTGATGACGCGCGGCACCACCGACACGCTGCGCACCAGATGGCCGATCTTGAGTTCTTCTTCAAAATCCAGATCATCGATGGCGGCAGTCACGTTGAACGCCTGGCCCGGGTCACACTCCACATTGTCCGCCACGGTGCATGCTTCGTTGACGATAAGCAGGCGTTTGCCGGAGGTTCCGGTGTAGTAGCGGACATGATAGCCTGCATCTTCCAGCGTCTGCTTGATCTTCTCAATCTTGTTGCAGATCGGCTCGCCAAAGGGCTTGGCGGGGCGTGTGCCCATGATCTCCTGATGGCCAAAGAAGGTGTCGGCACCATCGTGCATCAGCATTGCGCGGCCAAAGGTGGCGTTGGGTGCAAACGGCAGGCCGGGAAATTCCCGTCCCACAATGTTTGCCAGACCCAGGCTTGCCAGATTCGGCAGTTTCAGATCCGGTGTGCGCTCAAAGATATGCACGCAGGTATTTGCGCCGCAGTCCGCCGGGCGCACCTGCGGCACATCGGGCATTGCGCCCACGCCAAAGCCATCCAGCACGATCA
>CAVKZS010000002.1:0-16691 GCA_963660925.1 Eubacterium sp. CAG:38
ATTGTCTATATTTAAGGGTTCAGCTGAGCTACTTCTGAATGATTTTCGGGGATAGCAAAAATGACCTGTGCCTAAATAAAAGGGGTCACATCTTTGAAGTTGTCCTTGACAAAGGGTACAGTCTACTGCAAGCTTCAAATGTCCGGAAAAGCACTTTTCATATTCCTGTGCAAACCAGTATTGCTCAATCAGTCGATTGCATTCTTCCAGCTCCTCACAGGGTTTATAGTAATCACTCACCATCGTCAGATTTAGCTTCCGAATGTACAACGGCTTTCTCGACCAGCTCATTCAAATCAAACTGATATTTAGTATGGCAGAAGTGACAGACGACCTCGCAGTTGGGGTCTTCGTCGCGGAGCTTGACCAGCTCTTTGCGGCCAAGGCTGAGCAGCATCTCTTCGGTGCGCTCACGGCTGCAATCGCACTGATAATGAACGTCCCGCTCGTCGAGAACCTGCGGGTCAAACCCGGCCATCGCCAGCTGCATAATATCCTCGGGCGTTTTGCCCTCCCGGAGCATGGTGGTGACGGACGGCATAGCCGCAATGTTCTGCTCGAGCCGGGTGATCTCTTCATCGGTCGCACCGGGCAGCAGCTGAAGCAGGTAGCCGCCGGCACAGAGGATGGACAGATCTTTATCCACCAGAACGCCCAATGCACAGACGGTCGGGATCTGCTCGCTGTACGCATAGTAGCTGGTCAGATCCTCGGCGATCTCGCCGGAGACCAGCGGAACCTGACCGACAGTCGGCTCCTTCTGCAGTTTGTTGTCCCGGATGACGGTCAGCACGCCGTCCTTGCCGACCGCACCGCCGACGTCCAGATGACCGTCCGCGCGGGGCGGCAGCTCCACCAGCGGGTGGTCGATGCAGCCCTTGACGTTTCCGGTTCCATCGGTGCAGGCGATGACCACACCGGCGGGGCCGTTGCCCGACACCCGCAGGGTGATGGTATCCTTGTTGTCCTTGAGCATCGAACCCATCAGGGCGGCACCGGTCAGCAGACGGCCCAGAGCCGCACTGCAGGTGGCACTTGTGGTGTGCAGTTTTTCGGCCGTGCGGACGATCTCGGTCGAGTCGATTCCACAAAACACGACGCCGCCGTTATCGGACAGGCCGCGGATCAGATGTGACATATCAATTTTCCTCCAATTGGGTATACTGCTTGACGGCACAGAAGAAGTACCGTTCGCTTTCGTCGGTCAGCGGGCCGAAGGTCTCGCCGTCGCAGACACTTTCCAGCGCAAAGCCGTGCTTTTCAAGAGCAGTTCGGATGGTCTCGAGGTCGTAGGTGTACTCATAGAACTGCTCGTGGAAATGCTCTCCGGTTTCCCGGTAGTCGATGTCCACGTTGATCTCCACCCGGCGGTCGGCCTCGCTGTAATGGTTCCGCCAGACACAGCGTGCATCCTCTTCCTCAAAGGTAAAGACGTTCTCGCCCAGAACCTTCTGGTGCTTGTAGGGGGTGTTCATATCAAAAAGGAACACACCGCCCTTTTCCATGAAGAAGCCTGCATTCTTGATGGCGGTATCGAGATCCGGGATGTGGTTGAAGGTATCGAATGTCGATACCGCGCCACGGATGGTACCGTAGAGATCAAGTTTCAGCAGATCCTGCCGCAGGAGCAGCAATTGACCCGAAAGCCCCAGCTGCTCGGCCTTGTCCCGGACGACGCAAAGCATCTCTTCCGACTGGTCGATGCCGATCATGTCGTATCCGGCCTGCGTCAGCATCAGGGTCAACTCCCCTGTCCCGCAGCCCAGATCGGCCAAAATGCCGTTTGCAATACCGTGGGCGTCCAGCTCTTTCTTGATCTGGGCGTAGAGGGCATCGTAGTCGGCCTCGCCGTTGAATTCATCGTAGAAATAGGCAAATTCGTTGTAAGCCATCGTCTGTTACTCCGCGTCCTGCGTTTCAGCGTCCTCGTATTCCTCGGCAACGGCGGCGTTGAGCACTGCCTGCAGCTCCGGGATGCCGTAACCATTTTCGCCGCTGGTCAGAACGACCTTCTGGCAGCCGTAGGGCCGGCAGAGGTTCTCGAATTCTTCCAGCGTCTTGGCCAGCTGGCTCTTTTTCAGCTTGTCGGCCTTGGTCAGGGCCACCACATAGGGGATCTGGTGATAATGCAGATACTTGAGCATCTGCAGGTCGTCTGCGCTGGGAGCATGGCGGCAGTCGAGCAGCTGCACCAGCAGGGTATGATGACGCGGGGCTTCGAAATAGCTGTTGATGAGGTCATCCCAGCGTTCCCGGTCAGCGTTGCTCACCTTGGCGTAACCATAGCCCGGCAGGTCCACAAAATAGCAGTCATCCACTGCATAGAAGTTGATGGTTGCCGTCTTGCCCGGGGTGCTGGACACGCGGGCGAGGCTCTTGCGGTTGCAGAGCTTGTTGATCAGGCTGGATTTGCCGACATTGGACCGGCCCGAAAAGCTCAGCTCCGGGCGGTCGCTCTCGGGCAGCTGGCTCGAGATGCCGTAGCTGGCGATGAAATCCGCTTTGTTGTAGTTCATAGTTTCTCCTGTTCTCTCAGCAGACGGTGCCCGGCTGCGGCTTTTCCGGCTGCTGGGGCAGCACAGGCTTTTCGGCCGGTTTCACCTTTTTGGTGCGGGGATGATGCGTGGCTGCGGCGGCGGACTTCGGCTTGAGCAGAGCCGCACCCAACACCTGCGACAGGTTGGACATCGGCAGGAACTCAAGGTTCTTCTTCACCTCATCGTCCACCTCGTAGAGGTCGGACACGTTGTCCTTCGGGATCAGAACCGTCTTCATACCTTCGCGGTAGGCCGCCATGCTTTTTTCGCGCAGGCCGCCGATAGGCAGCACGTTGCCGTGGAGGGTGATCTCGCCGGTCATGGCGACATCGCCCCGCACCGGAATTCCGGACAGGCAGGAGATCAGGGCCGTGGTCAGGGTGACACCAGCAGAGGGGCCATCTTTCGGCACAGCTCCCTCGGGGGCATGGATGTGCAGGTCACACTTTTTCAGACGCTCGGGGTCAATGCCGTACTCGGCTGCGTGGACCCGGGCATAAGTGACGGCCAGCTGTGCGCTTTCCTTCATTACGTCGCCCAGCGAGCCGGTGACGGTGATCTTGCCGGAACCATTGTCGATGACCTGCACTTCGATAGGCAGGGTCTCGCCGCCCACGCTGGTCCATGCCAGACCGTTGGCGATGCCGATGGCATTGGTGCGGTTGAGGAAATCGGGCTTGATGATCCGGGGGCCCAGCAGCTTTTCGAGGGTATTGCCGGTGACGGAAACGGTCTCCGCCTCGCCGGATGCGATCTTACGGGCACACTTGCGCAGCACACTGGTGATGGTGCGCTCGAGATTGCGGACACCGGCCTCCCGGGTGTAGCCGTCGATGATGCCGTACAGTGCACTCTGGGAGAAGGTCACCTTCCCGGTCAGGCCGCAGGCTTCCAGCTGCTTGGGAACCAGATGCTTCTTGGCGATGTTGTACTTCTCCACGCGGGTATAGCTGGGCAGCTCGATCACATCCATGCGGTCGCGCAGCGGGCCGGGGATGGCACTCAGGTCGTTGGCCGTGGTGATGAACAGCACATGGCTGAGGTCGAAGGGCATATCAATGAAATGATCGTTGAAGGTGCTGTTCTGCTCGGGGTCAAGAGCTTCCAGCAGGGCGGCCGCCGGGTCACCCCGGAAATCGCCGGCCAGCTTGTCGATCTCATCCAGCAGCATCAGCGGGTTCATGGTCTTGGCGGTGATCATTGCGTTGATGATCTTGCCGGGCATGGCCCCGATGTAGGTGCGACGGTGGCCGCGGATCTCGGCTTCGTCCCGGACGCCGCCCAGACTCAAGCGGACATACTTCCGGTTCAGGCTTTCGGCGATGGAACGTGCAATGCTGGTCTTGCCGACACCCGGAGGGCCGACGAGACAGATGATCTGGCCCTTGACGTCCGGAGCCAGCTTGCGGACGGCCAGCACCTCGAGAATGCGGTCCTTGACCTTTTTCAGGCCGTAGTGGTCGCGGTCAAGGATCTTCTGTGCCTTGGCAATGTCCAGATCGTCCTCGGTGAAGGTATTCCACGGCAGGTCGAGACAGGTATCCAGATAGGTGCGGATGACCGTGCCCTCCTGATTGCTGCTCTGCATTTTGGCAAGGCGGTCGGTCTCCTTCAGCAGCTTCTTCTCACACTCGGGAGCCAGATGCAGGGCCGTGATCTTGCGGCGGTACTCTTCCACCTCGGCGGTGGTGTCGTCGTCCTCACCCAGTTCTTCGCTAATCATGTGGAGCTGCTCGTGCAGGTAGTAGTCGCGCTGGTTTTTGTCCATCGCTTCGTCCACTTTCTGGGCGATCTCCTTGTCGATCTCCAGCATCCGGCGTTCCCGGTGCATCTTCTCGATCAGAAGTTTCAGCCGGCCCATAAGGGTGCTCTCGTCCAGAATGGCCTGCTTATCCTCGAAGCGGAAGAGCAGGTTGGCGGGGATGTACTCGGAAAGGAAAGCCGGATCGTTGCTGGTGGTGATGCTGAACACCACGTCCTTGCCGACATGGGGGTTCAGGGCCAGCAGATCGTCGAATCCCTTCTTCACATTCCGCACCAGAACATCCAATTCCGGGCCTTCCTCAGGCTTTGCCGGACGAACGGGCGCAGGCCGGACCGCCGACAGCAGAAAGCTGCCGTCCGTATCCAGCTCGGTCAGCTTTGCGCGGTACTTGCCTTCGACAAGGATGCGCACCAAGTCCTCCGACACCCGCATGACCTGCTTGACCTCGGCGACCACGCCGTAGGTGTACAGATCGGAGGGCTTCGGGTCTTCGACCTTCATATCCTTCTGTGCGATCAGAAAGACGTCGGAGTTGTTGCTCATCGCCCACTCGACGGCGGCGACGCTCTTATCGCGGCCCACCTCGAAGTGGAGCAGATTGTTCGGAAAGACCACCAGCCCGCGCAGGGCGATGGCCGGAAGATGGACGATGTTGCGTTCCACCTTGACGGTAACTTTTTCAGACATACGTAAAAACCTCCCCACGGCCCGGGTCGGCGCGCGTCGCCGCAGCGGGCCGTGTTTGTGTTGGGTAAAATCTATATTAGCTCAGGTGTCCATTTATTATATCGAAATTGGACGCAGGTTGCAAGCGGGGGTCAGTGCCGGTCCGGATCGGTGCCCTTTTCGCGGGTATTGTAGCCGATCTTGCCGAGCGCAGGCAGGATGGCGCGGAGGGTGATGGAAGTCACCGCGCCCATGACCAGACCCAAAATCAGCATGACCGGCGCATAGTAGAGCGACATCTTGGACGACAGGATCACACTTGCGCCCAGCAGCTGCCCGATGTTGTGGAAGAGCGCGCCGCAGACCGACAGAATGAACCAAGTGGGCCGCACCGGGAAGTGATAGTAGAGGATCCACATCACCAGCAGCGACAGCAGACCGCCGCAGAGGGAGAGGAAGCCCGCCGTCCAGCCCGAGACCAGAAAGACGAACAACGCCTTGAGCAGATCAAGGATCAACGCCTGTTTCGGCCCCATGAAGAAGAGTGCGTACATCACCACGATGTTGGCAAGGCCCAGCTTCATGCCCGGCATCAGCCCCGGGATGACCATCGTTCCCTCAATGAAGGAAAGGGCCATCGCCAGTGCGAACAGCAGGCCAGAAAGGGCGATCTCATGGGTTTTCTTGTAACTGCGGTCATTTTTCGGCATTCACAGATCTCTCCCCTCGGTGTGATTTATTCATCGCCGCCCAGCGATTGTTCATACTGTTCCTGCTCTTCCATGGCGGCTTCCCATGCGGCAAACAGCTCGTCCTGATGGAAGCGCAGGTCGGCAAGCTCGTCGCTCTTTTCGCGCAGGAGCTGCGGGTCGTTGTAGACCTCGGGCGAGTTGATCTCGTTGTCCAGCTCCACTTCCCGTGCGCCGCAGGCCTCCATCTCGTCCTCGCAGGCCTTGATCTTGACGCGCAGCTCTGCGCGGCGGCGACGCTGCTCCTTGCCGTAGCCGATCTTGGCCGGTTCGGAGGATTTTTCGGGGGCCGCCGGTGCCGTGCTGCGGCCCATCAGGGCATCGTAGCTCGGGTAGATGGTCGCCTTGCCATCCTCGAGGTAGAGGATCGGGCAGGCCAGACTGTTCATCAAGTGGCGGTCATGGGTGACCATCAGCAGTGTGCCGGTGTAAGCCATCAGTGCTTCGGTCAGGTTCTCGCGGGTGTAGATGTCCAAGTGGTTGGTCGGCTCGTCCAAGAAAAGCAGGTTCGGCCGTTCCAGCACGATTTCGGCAAAGCGCAGACGGGCCAGCTCGCCGCCGGACAATGCCTCGCAGGGCTTGAACACGGTTTCGCCCCGGAAGCCCAGCTTGGCCAAATGGCTGCGGACTTCCAGCTCGGTCATGCGGGGGTATTTGTTCCAGATCACGTCGATGACCCGGCCCGCGCCCAAGCGGTTCTGCTGCTGAGCGAAGATGCTGGGCCGTGCGCCGGTGCCAAGCCGCACCATGCCGCCCGAGGGCCGGCGTTTGCCGTCCAGTACCTGCATCATCGTCGATTTGCCCGCACCGTTGGGGCCGGCAATGATGAGCCGCTGCCCGCGGCAGACCGTATAGCTGAACGGTTCCAGCAGGGTGCGGTCGCCGATCTTGATGGTCAGATTCTTCATAATGACCAGCTCATTCCACGGTTCCACGTCGTACTCGAAGCGGAATTTCAGCTGGTTCGTTTCGTCCTTGGGGGCCTCGGTGATTTCCAGCTTTTCCAGCTGCTTGCGGCGGCTCTGGGCCATTTTGGTGGTGGAGGCACGCACAAGGTTGCGGTCCACATAATCCTGCAATTTTTCGGCCAGTGCAACGTCGGCGTCGTGCTGCTTCTGGCGCAGGGCATCGGCGGCTTCCTTCTGAGGCAGATAGGCCGAGAAGTTGCCCTTATAGGTGGTCATGGTCTGGAAAGAGACCTCCCAGATCTTGGTACAAACGTTGTCGAGGAAGTACCGGTCATGACTGACCACCAGCACAGCCCCGGAATAGGTCTTGAGATAGTTTTCGAGCCATTCCATGGTGGCAAAGTCCAAGTGGTTGGTCGGCTCGTCCAGAATCAGGACATCCGGCTTCTTGAGCAGGAGCTTTGCCAGCCGCAGACGGGTCAGTTCGCCGCCGGAGAGGACGCCCACGTTTTTCTCCCACGTTTCCTGCGGGAAACCCATGCCGGAGAGAACTTTCTTGATGTTGACGTCCATGTTGTAGCCATCCGCCGCGTCGATGACGTTCTGGAGCGCGTCGTGCTGCTCCAGCAGCGAGGTATCCTCGGGCGAAGCCGCCATTTTGCGCTCCAAGATCTGCATTTTGGCCATCGCGTCCAGCACCGGCGCAAAGGTCGAGCGCATTTCGCCGTAGATATCCAGCGTGACATCGAGCTTCGCGTTCTGTTCCAGATAGCCCAGCGTCACACCGTGAGTCACACTGAATTCACCGTCGTAATCGGTGTATTCCCCGGTCAGGATCTTGAGCAGGGTGGTCTTGCCGGCACCATTCTGGCCGACGATGCCGATCCGGTCTTCCTTCTCGACACTGGCAGTCACATCGTGGAGAACGATCTTTTCCCCGAAGGTCTTGCCCAGTTTTTCCAAATGTATCAGCATAATATCCTTAATCCGTTCATTTTACAGCTGGTGGCGGCGGTTCTTCAGGCCCACGTTGGCCAGTTCTTCCGGCTCCATCACCAGCGGGTACAGCTCTTCCAGCGTGGCGATCTCGTAGGTGGGACAGACTTTGCCCGGGTTCTCGGCGTGGTTCGGGTTGAACCAGCAGGTGTCCAGCCCAGCATTCACACCGCCCTGAATGTCGCTGGACAGGCTGTCGCCCACCATCAGAACGTGCTCCCGGTTCTCGACCCCCAGCGCGCGGAGAGCCGCATCGAAGATCTTCCGGTTGGGCTTTTCACTGTCCAGCTTCTCGGAGACGAACACGTCCTCAAGATAGTTCAGCAGGCCGGACTCCTGCACCCGGCGTCTCTGCACTTTATCAAAGCCGTTGGTCACGATGGCAAGGGTCGCCACCTCCGAAAGTTCCTTCATCACATCCAGCACCGTCGGACTCATCAGGTCGGGGTGGGTGGACAGCTGTTCCAGATAGAAGCGGTTCATCTCGGCCCCATTGCCCGCGGCGTTGATGGCCTTGAGGAAGCGGGTAAACCGCTCGCTCATCAGCTTTTCGCGGCGGATCTGGCCTTTTTCGAGCTGTTTCCAGAGATCTGTGTTGATCTCCCGGTAGGTCTGGACCGTCTCGGCGTCCGGCTCGATGCCGTAGTTCACCAATGTCTCGGCCAATGCCTTGCTTTCCGCTGCATCAAAATTCAAAAGCGTGTTGTCTGCGTCAAACAGAACACAGTAGTATTTTGCCATAGTGTATCTTCCCCTCTCTCGTGCGTTTGATTCCGGGCCGATGTTGGTCGTTTTCCGCCCGGAGCTTGTCCGTTTGGAGAACAGCGAGAAGCCAGCTCCTACCCGGCAGAGCTGGCTTCTGATTCTTTTTATCTTTCCTGCGTTGTTTCTGGCAATTCAGAAATTTCGTAGGCGTTGTCATCCGATTGATCCGGGCTGTTGTCGCTGCATTTGCTCACGCTGCCGCAGGGCATTTCGGGACATTTCGGCATTTCCTCTTCCGATACGCCGTTGTCAACATTTTCCCAGTCTATCTCATAGGATTCCACACTGCCGTCGGTGACATCCTCGGCTCCCGGCAGGCCGGGAACGCGGATCTCTTCGCAGAACATGGACACTCCTCCCTTCTGCCCAGCCTATGCAGACTGGGCGGAAAAGGTACCCGTGTTATTCAGCCTTGCTCTCGCTGGCGGCTTCCTTGCTGGCCGACGCTTCCGTGTTGGAAGAGCTGCTGGCAGCTTCCGCCTTCGACTCTGCTTTGGACTCGCTCGCAGACTCGCTCTTGGACGAGGACGACGAGCTTGCCGTGCTGTGGGATTCGCTGGCCGAACTGCTGGACGTGCCCGACGAAGCAGAAGAACTGGAAGAAGAGCTTCCGGACAAACTGCTCGAAGAGCTATGCGAACTGGAGCTGCTCTCGCTGCTGGAAGAAGTACTGCTGCTGTGAGAGCTGCTTGAGCTGGACGACGAGGATGTACTTCCGGAGGAAGCCCCGGAACTGCTGCTTGAACTCGAAGAAGAGCTGCTCGAGCTGCCGCTGCCGACGATGCTGATGGTCAGGGTGTTGCTGCTCACCGAGCAGTCGTTGTAGCTGACCACGGCGTGGACTTTATAAGTCGCATCGCTGGTGTCGGTGATCTGAGCGGTGACGGTGGAGTGGCCTGCGGCCTCCTTCACCTCGACACCGTTGGCGTACCAACGGATGGAATCGGCATTGCCGTACTTGCCGCTGACATTGGCGCGGAAGGTGATGGCATTTCCGGACAAGCTCTTTTCGCCCGTGATTTTGACCGACAGGCTGGCAAAGACCGCCGTGACGTCCAGATTCTGCTTGAAGCCCGTATCGGTGCGGGTCTTGCTGGTCTCGCCGTCGCTCCACTTGACAAACACATGGCCCTCTGCAGGAACGGCCGTGACCGTCAGCGACTTGGACGGATCGGTCACGGTGTAGTGAAGCGATTTGCCGGAGTCGCTGCCGCAGCTCAGAGAACCGCCGCCGCTCTTCTCGACCTGATAGCGCACCTCGTACTGAACTGCAGGCTCCTTGCTTTCGCTGGAGCTTTCACTGGAACTGGTGCTGGTGCTTTCACTCTCGCTGGCGGCAGGGCTTTCACTGCTGGCGGCTTCGGAGCTGCTCGGTGCCTGCACCGCCGAACTAGGGTTTGAGGTATATTCCAGCGTCCGGGTCGGGATGTTGGCCGTATCCGGGCGGCGGTCCTCGGTGGAGTAGGCGTGGGTGCGGAGATAGTTCAGAGCTGCCTTGAGGCCCGCTGTCTTGAGGTGGATGTCGCCGTTGGTGTAGTAATCGGCGATGCCGTAACCGTCTTCGCCCTTCAACACTTCGGCCGTGTTAAGGAACTTGAGGCCCAGCTGCTCACACATATTTAAAAGGGCCATATTGAAATCGTCGATCTTGGCCTGATCCATGTGCGGGTAGTTGGAGTGGTTTTCTGGGATGGGCGGCACGGTGTTCACGATGATGTCCGTATAGGGGTAGCTGGCTTGGATCGCCTGCACCAGTGCGGTGTAATGGGCGATGAAGTCGCTGACTTCCATACCGGTGTCGTTGGTGCCGAAGGTCATCACCACGCGGCGGGGCTTCATCTTGGCGACCGCCTCGGCGATGGTATAATGATTGCCGTCGTTCTTGAAGGTCACGATGCCGTCGCTCAGCGCGGCCTGCGTACCGATGCCCTCTTTGGCGCAGAACTGCTGCAGCGAGATCAGGCCGTTGTTGTACAGGCGGACCGTGTTGGAGTCGCCCAGAAAGAGGGTCTCATTCAGGTACTCTTCGCCTGCATCGCCGGTCTCCGGCAGCAGGGCTGCCGACTCTTGATTGATCTGGTAGTGCCCCGAGAGGTTTTCTCCGTCGCTGCCGCCGTCCGTTGTCTGCGACTCCGACGCTGCCGGATCTGCGGGGGCCGATTTGCCCTTTTTCAGGAGGGTCAGCGTAATGCCTGCCGTCAGCAGAGCCGCCAGCGCACAGATGACGCAGACCAGAACTGCCTGCTTTTGGAGCGAACTCATGGACTGGTTGTCCGATTGTGTTTTTCGACTCATCTTTTTCTCACCCTTTGTCTTTCTGCGGCGTTCCGTGCTTGGTGCCGAGGATCTGGTCGGCCAGATCTTCGCAGCTGGAAGCAAAGAGCACCGGGTGGAACGGTTCCAGTTCTTCGCGGCTGCCGTACCCGTACAGGGCAGCACCGGCGTCCAGACCGCAGTCGGCTGCGCCGCGCATATCATCGTTCCGGTCGCCGACCATCAGCACCCGCTTGCCGGCCAGCATCGGCTGGGCCAGCACATACCGCACCACGTCGGTTTTGGTGTCGCGGGAGGTGTCCATCGACGCACCGCCGATGAAATCAAAAAACGGAGCAAGCCCCTGCTCTTCCAGAATCGGCGTGACTACTTGGGTCGGCTTGGAGGTTGCTGTGCAGAGGATCAGCCCGGCCTCTTTCAGGCGGCGCAGCATCTCGGGTACGCCGGGATACGGGGCGCACTCATGGCTGCCCTTCTCATGGTAGCTGGTGCGGTACATCTCGCAGGCTTCCTCGACCTTGGCCGGGTCGGAGAAATGCTCACCGAAGCTCTTGCGGAGCGGCGGGCCGAGATACCGGCGGAGGTTGATCCCTGTGGTATCGACCCCCAGTTTGCGGAAGACCTCTTCCAGCGTATTTATAATTCCGGGAGCGGAATCGATCAGCGTTCCGTCTACGTCAAACAGAATGGCGTCATAATGCAGCACGACTTGTTCCCCTTTCGTTTTTATATACACAGTTTATAGTATAGCACAGATTTGCCGTATCAGCAATTCCGACAAATGATTTTGCGCAATTTTATACACTTTATTCATACAATCGACTTCCCTCGTGCTTGTGAAATCAAGAAAAGCCTGCCCGAACGCAGGTCAGGCAGGCAAAACGGGTACAGAAACTCAGGTCGCAGCGGCGGTGGTGCCGTTTTCGGTGGAAGGATAGTAGAGGTTGTTGGAAATGAACTCCAGCTTATCCTTGAGCACCAGCTCGAGGTTTGCCACAGCGTGGACCATGTTGGTGGCCGAGTCGTTGACTTCCAGCAGCTTGCACAGATCCAGCTCCTCCATCGTCATAGCGGTCTTCATCTTCTGACTCTCGGCGCAGAGGATGTGGCTCAGGGCAGATTCCTGCAGCGCGATGCTCTCCAGCAGGTCGATCACAGCCTGATCGAGGGAGACGCGGGGCAGAGCCGGGCAGTTCAGGGTCTCAGGGCAATTGGTTGTGGCCATAGCAGATCATCCTTTCTTCCTATATAAGGTAGGCGTAATCCATCCTATGCAGCAAACGGCCCGGATGTCCCAACGATCATTCCGCGTCCGCCGGTTTCTCCCCTTCCAGCTTTTCGATCACACTGCGGTAGCCGCCGGAGCCGTACTGGATGCAGCGGTTGATCCGGCTGATGGTGGCGGTGCTGATCTCCACGGTCTTGACGATCTGATCGTAGGTGTTGCCGCTGAGCAGGAGCTTGGCCGCTTCCAGCCGCTGGGCCATGTCCGAGATCTCCTTGACTGTGCAGAGATCCTCGAAAAAGTTATAGCACTCTTCCCGCGTCTCCAAACTGAGGATCGCATCGAACAGTGCGTCGGTGGTCTCGTTTCTTCTGGAATTGTGTTCTGCCATAGCTGCCTCCTTTGGCGGGCATTCCGAGCCGGTTTCACGATTGATTTTTCACGCTATTACTTTAGCACTTGAAAGCGCGAAAGTCAAGCGTTCCTCGCACATTTCGGAAGGTTTAGCAGAATTCACCTGTTCGGCCATTCAGTTTTATTCATCTCATATCTGAACGAAAATCGCCTAAAATTTTCGAGGGAAGCCCGCAGAAAAATGGCATTGTCTCCCAACTTGTCCCAAAGATATTGACAAATTATGAAATCGGGCTAAAATAGGGACAATCAATCGGCAAATGCAATGAACAGGACATGACCCTTTGCACCACCTGCTTTCAGAGAGCCGTCGGACGATGCAAGACGGCAGCAAAGAACAGGGGGCCCTCACCTGCGAGCAGCCAGCGGGAACAAAGCGAGTTTCGCTTTCAGTAGTGTTGGCCGTGCAGCCTACGTTACAGGGCGGCGTATTCGCATCCGGGATGGATGTGTTGTACGTTTCAAAAGCGGCTGTATCCCATACAGCAACCGAAGTGGTACCGCGGAGAATTCCGAAAGCCTTGTGCAGCTTTTGTGGAAGCCTTCGTCTTCGATGGACAGAGCGATCTGCCCGGAGAGACGAAGGCTTTTTTCGTCGGAACCCGCTTCCCCTGCTGTGCATACCGCCGCAATGCCTCTGAGCCATTGCAGTTCGGTCGTCGGTTGAAAGAAAGGAAAGAGGTAAAACAAATGAATACGCTGGTCATCGTTTTGATCGCAGCGGTGTGCCTGTTCGGAGCCTATATGCTTTATGGCCGCTGGCTGGCAAACAAATGGGGTATTGATCCCACCGCTAAAACTCCTGCTGTCGTCCACGAGGACGGCCGCGACTATGTCCCCACCAACGGCTGGACCGTTTTTGCACACCAGTTCAGCTCCATTGCCGGTGCCGGCCCTGTCACCGGCGCAATTCAGGCCGCTGCTTTCGGCTGGCTGCCTGTTCTGCTGTGGGTCCTGCTGGGCGGCATCTTCTTCGGTGCTGTCACCGATTTCGGCGCACTGTACGCTTCCGTTAAGAACGACGGCAAGAGCATGGGCCTGCTGATCGAGAAGTACATCGGCAAGACCGGCCGCCGCCTGTTCCTGATCTTCGAGTGGGTCTTCTGCCTGATCGTCATCGCTGCCTTCGCCGACATGGTCGCCGGCACCTTCAACGCCTTTGGCGCAGACGGTGCTCTGGTCGAGGCTGCGCAGACCAACGGTTCTGCCGGTATGGTCTCCATCATGTTCATCGTGTTCGCTGTGATCTTCGGTCTGGTTCAGAAGAAGTTCAACCTGTCCGGCTGGAAGGAAGTTGTGATGAGCGTTGCGTTCATCATCCTCTCCTTCGTGATCGGCATGAACTTCCCGCTGGTCTTCAACAAAGCTACTTGGAGCTACATCACCTTCATCTATATCTTCTTCACTGCCGTTCTCCCCATGTGGCTGCTGAAGCAGCCCCGTGACCACATGACCACCTTTATGTTCGCCGCCATGATCATCGGCGCAGTGGTCGGCCTGCTGGTCGCACACCCCACCATGAACCTGCCCGTTTACACCGGCTTCAACAATGCCTCTCTGGGCACCATGTTCCCCATCCTGTTCGTCACCGTCGCCTGCGGTGCAGTTTCCGGCTTCCACAGCCTCGTTTCCTCCGGTACTTCTTCCAAGACCGTTGAGAACGAGAAGGATATGCTGAAGGTCGGTTACGGTGCCATGGTTCTGGAGAGCTTCCTCGCCGTCATCGCTCTGTGCGTTGCCGGTGCTGCTGCCGCTGCAGACGGCACCCCCGCTGCAGGCACTCCGTTCCAGATCTTCAGCCGCGGCGTCGCCGGCTTCTTCGAGATGTTCGGCGTTCCCGCAAGCATTGCTACCGTCTTTATGACCATGTGCGTTTCCGCTCTGGCTCTGACCAGTCTGGATGCCGTTTCCCGTATCGCTCGTATGGCGTTCCAAGAGCTGTTCAGTGTTGATGATATGGAGCACGCTGAGGGCTGGCGCAAGCTGTTCTGCAACGTTTACTTCTCCACCTTCATCACTCTGGTGTTCGGCTTCATCCTGACTCAAATCGGCTATGCCAACATCTGGCCTCTGTTCGGTTCTGCCAACCAGCTGCTGTCTGCTCTGGTTCTGGCTACCCTGTGCGTCTTCCTCAAGGTCACCGGCCGCAGCAACAAGATGATCTTCCCCCCGCTGATCATCATGCTCTGCGTCACCTTCACTGCTCTGGTGCAGCGTCTGATCGCAATGATCAAGGCTATCAGCACCGCCGCTTCTGTCACCATTCCTGCTGGCGAAACCACTTGGGGTGCCGTGTTCATCGCCAACGGCCTGCAGCTGATCCTCGCAGTCCTGCTGATCGTTCTGGGTCTGAACATCGTGTTCCACTCCTTCAACGCTTATAAGGCTGCCGAGCATAACAGCGAGGCTCGCGTCTGAGCTTTGAGCCGCACTTAATATGCGATAAAAATACCGCTGATGGAATCAAATCCGTCAGCGGTATTTCTTTATGCTTTTTTCAGAGATTCGCCTTTTCCCATTCCCGCAGGATAACCAGCTGCAAGGGCGTATGGAACCAATGCTCACCGCCCTCCACAATGGTCAGGTGTGCGCCGCTCTTCTGGCGGAACTGCTCAATGGTGTGATAGGGCGTGAGGTTGTCCTTGTCCGCGTAGAGCACTTCTGTGGGGACGTTCCACTGATAAGGATGCTCCCGCACCCAGCAGAGATATTTCCACGACAGCGTCTCGCCGAAGGCTGTCGGGATCTCCCCTGATTCTTTCAGCTGCGGCTCCGTCACATTCGCCCGCTGCATCATGGTAGTGATAAGTTCTTCCATATCCACCACCGGCGACACCAGAAGCGCACGCTCGAAATCGGCCTGCTGCAACGCCTCGAGCGACAACCACGCACCGATGCTGACTGCATACAGGCAGACGTGCTTCCAGCGGCGGGCTGCGTAGGTATAGGCCGCCTGAATCTCCGGTGCCGCGATCCACGGCAGAAGCTTCTCTTCCCCGTTTTTGCGCTCGCCGTGCTCCGGCAGGTCGATGGCCATCACCTGATAGCCTGCCGCATCCGCCTGTTCTGCAAAGGGCAGAGCCTCTTCCTTGCAGCCCATTTTGCCATGGATGTAGAGATAGACCCACTCGGAGGGCTCGCCGTAGACGATGCCCGGGATCTTGTGTTCAACGGTTATGTTCTGTGTTCTCATTTCAGCATTCTCACCATAATGATCTCGTCGCGATAGGTGCCATCCTTGAGCTTGAACGCTCTGGGATTCACACCGTATTTCTGAAAGCCAAACTTTTCGTAGAGATGAATCGCGCGGACATTGTCCTCAAACACACCCAGTTCCAGCTATTCAAACCCGTTGGCCGCGGCCTGTTCCACGGCGACCTGCATCAGAAAGCTGCCCAGACCACAGCCCCAGTATTCTTTCCGGATGGAAATGCCCATCACCGCCCGATGCCGATACTTGAGGTGCGGACGAACCTGTGTGACCCCGATGTCGCCGACCTGCTCTCCCCTGTCATCATAGACGCCAATCTCAAAGTTTAGCGGGCTTGCTTCGCAGGCGGTCAGCCCCTCGCAGACTCTTTCAATGTCATAACTGCATTCTTCCGGATAGCGCGCCATAAAGTACGTCTCGCCGGAAGTCGCCTGCTTGAACTGGATGTGTGCTTCGGCATCTTTGCTTTCTACACTGCGAACAATCAGAATTTTTCCATCGGGAAGCTTGCATTCACGGGGTTCGATTCGCATTTGTCAGCACTTCTTTCTCTTGTTGTAATGCGTCCATCATAGCACAGTGCGTCCCCGATTGCAAGCCCGCCGGACGCAAAAAAGAGCCGCAGCACCCTTTCACGGGTACTGCGGCTCTCTTATATGCCGGATGGAAGTAAGCTTACTTCACCATGCTTGCGACTTCAGCAGCGAAGTCGTCGGTGCGCTTCTCAAGGCCTTCGCCCTTGACGAAGTGAGCGAACTTGATGACCTTGATCTCGCCGCCCAGATCCTTAGCGACCTTAGCGGTGTACTGGCCAACGGTCAGGTCGCCGTCCTTGACGAACTCCTGATCGACAAGGCAGTTCTCCTTGTAGAACTTCTTGATCTTGCCCTCGATCATCTTCTGCTTCACAGCCTCAGGCTTGTTGGCATTCTTCGGATCGTTTGCCATCTGAGCGAGCAGGATCTCCTTCTCCTTGGCAACGACCTCAGCGGGAACACCAGCCTCGTCCACATAGCCGGGGTTAGCAGCTGCGACCTGCATAGCGACATCCTTGCCGTAAACAGCAAACTCGTCCTTGGACTCGATGCCGTTGGTGGTCTCGAAGTTGACCAGAATGCCGTGGGTTCCGCCGCCGTGGACGTATGCAGAGCAGACGCCCTCGTAACGGACGAAACGGCGAA
>CAVKZS010000003.1:0-7320 GCA_963660925.1 Eubacterium sp. CAG:38
CCAAGGCCTCTCCTCAGTAGGAGAGGTGGCATCCCGAAGGGATGACGGAGAGGTTCTACGGCAGCTCCTTTCCTTGCAAAAGGCAGTTTTTGCCCGCAAACCGGGCAGCGAAAAACAGGGGAGGAAGGTGAACATCATGGCTGAGTCGTCGCCTATGATGCAGCAGTATCTTGAAATCAAAAAACAGCATCAGGACGAGATTCTTTTCTATCGCATCGGCGATTTTTATGAGATGTTCTTTGAGGACGCCAAAACCGCCTCGCGGGAGCTGGATCTGACCCTGACCGGCAAGCAGTGCGGTCTGGAAGAGCGTGCGCCCATGTGCGGTGTGCCGTTCCACAGCTACGAAGGCTATGTGGCGCGCCTGATCGCCAAGGGCTATAAGGTCGCCATCTGCGAGCAGGTCGAGGACCCCGCCAAGGCCAAGGGCCTTGTCAAGCGGGATATCATCCGGGTGGTCACGCCGGGTACCGTCATCGAGAGCAGTATGCTTCAGGATGACAAAAACAACTACATTGCAAGCATTTTCCTGAAAGACGGTGCGGCGGGCGTCTGCTTTGCCGATGTTTCCACCGGCACGGCCCACGTCACCGAGCTGCAAAGCCCGGACGCGAAAAAAATTGCCCCGGCGGTCATCGCGGAGCTGTGCCGCTACCGCCCCAGCGAAGTGCTGCTGAACCCGGGCCTGCTGGACTGCCGGGAGATCACGTCCTACATCAAAAAGAATATGGCCTGCTCGGTGGAGCTGGTGGAAGAAGAACGCTACGCGCCGGGCCTTGTGGCCATTGCGCTGGAAAATCAGTTCGGCCGCGACTGGGCTGAGAAAACCGGCATCGCTCCGGATGGGCTGGTGCGGTTTGCCATGGCCGCACTGCTGGAATATCTGCACACCACCCAGATCAAGGGTGTCGAGCGTCTGAAAACGGTCATCCGCTACGACGAAGCCCAATTTATGAGTCTGTCGCCGGTGACGCGGGCAAACCTTGAGCTGACCGAGACTTTACGCGGGCGGGAAAAGCGGGGCACGCTGCTTTGGGTGCTGGACAAGACCAGCACCGCCATGGGCAAGCGGATGCTCCGCAGCTGGATCGAGCAGCCGCTGGTGAACAGCGCGGCCATCAACCGCCGCCTGAACGCGGTCGAGAGCCTTGTCCGCCAGACCATGCAGCGGGGCGACCTGATCGAAGAACTGCGCTACATCGCGGATCTCGAACGCATGATGACCCGCACCGTCTACGGCTCGGCCACCCCCAAAGAGATCTACGCCATGGCCCAGACCTGCGAACGTCTCCCCAGCCTGAAACAGCAGGCGGAGAGCTGCGGCTGTGCGGAGCTGACCGAGCTGGCGGCCAAGATCGACCCGCTGGGCGACATCAAAACGAAAATCTATGCGGCCATCGACCCGGAGGCACCCTCCACCCTGAAGGATGGCGGCGTCATCGCCAAGGGCTACCACGCCGAGGTGGACGAGCTGCGTTCCATCCGGGACAACACCAAGGGCATCCTAGCCCAGCTGGAGACCCGGCTGCGGCAGGAGACCGGCATCCCCAAGCTGAAGATCGGCTACAACCATGTGTTCGGCTACTTCATCGAGGTCAGCAATTCCTATAAAAATATGGTCCCCGAGACCTACATCCGCAAGCAGACCTTGACCACCGGCGAGCGGTACATCACGCAGGAGCTGAAAGAGCTGGAAAGCAAGATCCTCGGTGCGCATGAACGGCTCATCACCCTCGAGCACCGGCTCTTTGCGGAACTTCTGCAGGCCATTGGCAGCCAGCTCGACCGCATCCAGCGGACGGCCAATGCAGTCGCCGAACTGGACGTTCTGGCAGCGTTGGCACAGGTGGCGGCAGAGAACAACTACTGCCGCCCGGTGGTGGACGACAGCGACGAGCTGCACATTGTGGAGGGCCGTCACCCGGTGGTCGAGCAGATGCTCAAGGGCAGTCTGTTCGTGCCCAACGATACCACCCTCAACTGCGGCGCAGACCGCTGCCTCATCATCACTGGCCCCAATATGGCCGGTAAATCGACGTATATGCGCCAGAATGCCCTGATCGCGCTGATGGCGCAGATCGGATCTTTCGTCCCGGCCAGCGAGTGCCATGTGGGTGTGGTGGATGCCATCTTCACCCGCATCGGCGCATCGGACGACCTTTCGGCCGGCCAGTCCACCTTTATGGTAGAGATGACCGAGGTGGCCGAAATTTTGAAAAAGGCGACCCCGAAGAGTCTGGTCGTGCTGGATGAAATCGGCCGCGGCACCTCGACCTTCGACGGCATGAGCATCGCCCGCGCCGTGGTGGAGCACATTTCCGACCCGGCCAAGGGCTTGGGCTGCAAGACGCTCTTTGCGACCCACTACCACGAGCTGACCGATTTGGAAGGCAGCATCGAGGGCGTGAAAAACTACAACATTGCGGTGAAAAAGCGGGGCGAGGATATCACCTTCCTCCGCCGGATCATCCGCGGCCCGGCAGACGACAGCTACGGCATCGAGGTCGCAAAGCTGGCCGGTCTGCCCGGCACCGTCACCCGCCGCGCTCACGAGGTGCTGCGGGCTTTGGAAGCCAGTGCCCCGAAAAAGAAGGTCGAGCAGATCGACTTTGAGGCTCTGCAGGATTACAACTCTCCGGCCGTGCCCAGCGAGATGATGGAAAAGCTGGAAACACTGGACGTGGAGACCCTGACGCCCATTGAGGCCCTGAACTTCCTCTATGAGCTGAAAAAGACCCTGAAAGGCAGCATGAACTAATGTGCTGCCCTGAAAAACAACGATAGGAGGGAACTGTTATGGCAGTGATACGGGTTCTGGACAAGCACACCGCCGAGCTGATCGCCGCCGGCGAAGTGGTCGAGCGGCCGGCTTCGGTGGTGAAAGAGCTGCTGGAAAACGCCATCGACGCCGGTGCCAGCCAGATCACCATTACCATTGAGTCGGGCGGCGTCAAGCTGATCGAAGTCAGCGACAACGGCAGCGGCATCGAGCGGCAGTATATCCCCACGGCGTTCATCCGCCACGCCACCAGCAAGATCCAGACGCAGGACGACCTGAACCATATCCACACCCTCGGCTTCCGCGGCGAGGCATTGGCGTCCATCGCCAGCGTTGCCCGCGTGGAGGTGCTGACCCGCACCGAGGGTGAGGATTGTGCCTCGGTCTACCGGATCGAGGGCGGGGAAGAACAGCCCATCGAGCCGGGTGCCCGGGGCACCGGCACCACCATCCGGGTGCGGGATCTCTTTTACAACACACCTGCCCGGATGAAGTTCCTCAAAAAGGATTCCAGCGAGGGCACCTTTGTAGCAGACATTGTGGGCCATGTGGCCCTCAGCCACCCGGAAGTCAGCTTCAAATTCGTCCGGGAAGGGAAGATGCAGTACGTCACGCCCGGCGACGGCACCCTGCGGGGGGCCGCCTATTCGGTGCTGGGCCGTGAGTTCACCCGGGGCCTTGTGGAGGTGGACAATACCGAGCGGGCCTACCGGGTCCACGGCCTTATCACCCAGCCCAAGAGCTGCCGCGCCAGCCGGAGTATGCAGTACTTCTACATCAACGGCCGCTATGTCCGCAACCGCACCATGATGGCGGGCATGGAGATGGCTTTCAAGGGCACCACCATGCAGGGCAAGTTCCCCGGAGGAATCTTGCTTCTTGAGATGCCTGCCGACCTCGTGGACGTCAACGTTCACCCGGCCAAAACCGAGGTGCGCTTCGCCCACGAGAACGATATTTTCGATCTCGTGTACCACGCCGTCAAGCTGGCACTGGCCCAGCCCGGTACCGGAGAGCGGCAGTTCACCTTTGAAGAGACGCCGGAAGATAAAAAGCAGAAAAATGCTGAAATATCCGAGAATCAAAAAGAAAACGCAGAGACGAATGAAAATACTGTAAAGAATAATCACTTTACAGGACTTTCTGCCATCATTTCGGGGCAGGCAGAGCCGGGAACGCTGGAAAATCACCCCAAAACTGCCGCCTTTGCGCCGGTACAGACTTCTGCACCCAGTGCACTGGAACAGAAAGCCCACGCCGCGGCGTTCGGCGACATCCTGCCGACGCCTGCTGTGCCAAAGCCGGTCCATGCCCCGGCAGAGAGCACCGGGCATTCATGGACAACGGTTGCATCCAAAGCTCCGATTCGATCCGATGTGACCCTCCACAGCCCGGAGCCAGAGGGAACAGAATCGCCGGAAGACGATGTGCCGTTTGTACCGGAAGAGCCGGAGAAACTGGCGGATGAAACTCCGATACAGCCCGCCTTCCGTCCGGCCGGGAGCGAAGCCAGCCTTGATGTGGAGCTGGATGCCGACCTGCCCGAGGCCCGGGACCACATGGCCGCATGGGATGCCAAGGATGCAAAGCCGGAGCCGCCCAAGGCCCAGCCGATCCCGGACTGGGGCACGCCCTCCGAAACGCCGGAGCAGATGGGTTTTGTCCCGCAGGACGGCCCGGAACCTCTGCGCTATGTGGGCGAGGTGTTCAAGACCTATATTCTGGCCGAGCGGGGCGACGAGCTGTGCCTGATCGACAAGCACGCGGCCCACGAGCGGCAGTTGTTTGAAAAGCTGGCGGCTACCTACGGCGATGTGCCCAGCCAGATGCTTCTGGAACCGGTGGCGGTGGATCTCTCCGCCGAGGAAAAGCAGGCTCTGATGGACAACATCCCGTTGCTGGAAAATGCCGGCATTGAGATCGACGACTTTGGCGGCAACACGGTCTTTCTGCGGTCGGTGCCTGCCGACGTCGAGCAGGGCAACGCGGAAGACCTGCTGGTAGAGCTTGCCAGCAAGCTGGCCCGCGGCAGTAAGGACGCCCTGAGTGAAAAGACCGAGTGGGTGCTCCATTCTATTTCCTGCCGTGCAGCCATCAAAGCGGGCGACCGCTCGTCGCCGCAGGAGCTGATGACACTGGCCGAGAAGATCCTTTCCGGCGAGGTGCCGCCCTTCTGCCCCCATGGTCGGCCCTGCGTGCTGAAACTGACCCGAAAGGAGCTGGAAAAGCAGTTTGGACGGATCGTATAACAACAGCTCCCGAACCAACGAAAAGCATCCGGTCGTGGCGGTGGTTGGCCCCACAGCCACCGGCAAAACGGCCCTCGGCGTCGCGCTGGCAAAGCAGTTCGGCGGCGAGATCATCAGCGCGGACTCGATGCAAATCTACAAGGGTCTGGACATTGGTACGGCGAAAGTGACCCCGGAAGAAACACAGGGCGTGCCCCACTACGGCATCGACCTCTTCCCGCCGGAACAGGTGTTCAGCGTGGCGGATTTCGTTGCGCTGACCGGCCGGCTGGAGCAGGAGATCTCCGCCCGCGGCCATCTGCCGATGCTGGTGGGCGGCACCGGGCTATATGTCCAGAGCTTTTTGTATGGGGTGAAGTTTGCCGCCGAAAAGACGCCTGCCGGCCTGCGGGAGCAGCTGGCAGCCGAGCTTGCAGAAAAGGGCGGGGAAGCCATGTACACCGAACTGCAGCAGGTGGACCCCGAAGCTGCCGCTGCCATCCACCCCAACAATCAGGTGCGGGTGCTGCGCGCGCTGGAACATTACCATGCCACCGGCAAAAAGCTCAGCGAACAGAAAGCAGAATCTCTTCCGCCCGAAAAGCCTTACCGAAGCCTGATCCTCGGGCTGGATTTCCCGGACCGGGCACAGCTCTACAACCGCATTGACCTGCGAGTGGACAAAATGATGGACGCAGGGCTGTTAAAAGAAGCCGAGTACGTCTGGCAGAACCGGGAGCGGTTCAAGACGGCGGCGCAGGCCATCGGATACAAAGAGTTCTTCCCCTATTTTGAGGAAACGGCAGAACTGTCTCCCTGCATCGACAAGCTCAAGCAGGCGTCCCGCAACTACGCCAAGCGGCAGTTGACATGGTTCCGCCACATGGAAAGCGTGGTCTGGCTGGATGCCTCGGCCCCCGATGCGGCAGAGCGTGCCTGCGCAGCGGTGCAGGAATTTTTAGCGAAAGGGTGAGTATCCCATGAGAGATTCGACCCAGAACGAAGCGGGTGGCACCCATGTGCTGGCCGTCATTGCGGGCGTGGTAGCGGTATTTCTGGTATTGGCCCTCGGCTATGTGGGCTATCAGGGATTTCACGTTCTCTTCCCGCCCAACACCTATGAGACGGCTTTGCTGTCCACGGTATCCGATACCGTGGACGCCGAGGGTGTGCTCTTGTTCAATGAAACCTATGTGGCCGGGAGCGGTACACTGGGCTACCTCGCCGAGGACGGCGAGCGCGTTTCAGCGGGCACGGCGGTGGCCGAGGTGTACAGCGACGCGACGCAATCGACCCTCCGTCAGCAATTGCAGCAGATCAACGATCAGATCGACCTGCTCCAGCGGTCACAGAACACCTCGGCTACTCAGCTGGACTCCCTGCGGAAAGAGCGTTCTTCCGCACTTTACGATATGCTGGACGCCCTCGATCAGGGGGAGTACGATGAGATCGACACCGGAAAGGAATCCTACCTGCTGGCTCAGAACAAGCTCTGGGTCATCACCGGGGAGGTCACCGACTTCTCGGATCAGATCGCGGCTTTGACCCAGCAGGCGGCCAGCGTGCAGGCCCAGCTGGGCACCCCGGCCCAGATCACCGCCCCGCAGACCGGCTACTTCATCCGGAGCACCAGCTCCGGGCGGCTGAACGCCAGCGCGGACGACATTCTGGCCCTCGGCCCTGCGGAGCTGAAAGCCTACGTTGAGTCTAGCCCGCAGGTCGCGCTGGACGGCTGCGCGGGCAAGATCGTCTCGGGCTTCACTTGGTATTACGCGGGCGTCTGCTCCGCCAAACAGGGCGAAAAGCTGCTCGGGCAGGATGGCAAGCCGCTCAAGAAGTCGGTGCAGATCCGTTTCCCGGGGCAGGTGGAGACGCCGCTCAAGGCCAAAGTGACCGAAGTGACCATCGACGAGGCCAGCGGCCTTGCCCGGTTCGTTCTCTCCTGCGAGGTTATCAATGGTGACGTGCTCCGGCTGACGCAGGCGGATGCGCAGATCATCGTGGGGGAGACCACCGGTCTGTTGGTTCCGTCGCAGGCCATCCATTACCTCAAGGAGGACGGCACCGAGGCCGAGGAAAAGGGCGAGAACTACATCCCGGGCGTCTACGTCAAGTACGGCAACCTCGCCCGGTTCTGCAAGATCGACCCCGTGGACGACGATCACCCGCTGATCACCGAGGGCGATTACACCCTTGTACTGCCCAGCGGAACGGCCAATTCGGTCAGTCAGGTCCGGCTTTATGACGAGATTATCGTATCCGGACAAAATTTGTATGATGGAAAGCTTTTGTAGTTATTGACATCCGGCGCAA
>CAVKZS010000004.1:0-28907 GCA_963660925.1 Eubacterium sp. CAG:38
TATCCTACACGGGGAGGCTTTTTGTCTATTGTCTACTTTTTACGGACCTGTTCAGCTGCATCGTATCGCAGTGCTTTTATTTGTTTGTCAGCGTCCTTGCCCTCTCAGTCTGCTTCGCAGACAGCTCCCCCAAAGTGGGAGCCATTGGCAAAGAGGTTTACTTTCTTCTCCACGCCTTGGCGACGGCGAAGATGTCCACCGGAGCATCCGGGTCAAAGACATCCGGCTTTTCGTCGTCCAGCAGTTCCATCTTACCAGCAGCGATGACCCAGCGGGCAGCATCCTGCAGGTCGGTGTCCTCGGGGGCGATGTCACTATAGACCACGCTGTTGTCTACGGGCGTCGGGTCGTCCTTATCCCAGAGCAGCAGGGCCAGCTGGCCGCGGGTGGTGGGGATGATGCCCTGCGGCAGCACCCACTTGAGGTAGAGTTCGGTTGCGATGTTGTAGGCCGACCAGCCCACAGACGCCGCGCCCACGCCCAGCACAACCGTACCAGCCACGACCGAGGCCGGGTTGATCGCTGCCGGTGCTGCGGGGACTTCAACGGCCTTGACGGTCGCTTTCAGCTCCACGTTAGAAGCGGGCATCTCAAAGGTCGTCTCAGAAGCCGTCTCGTCGGCGAGCTTCACTTCGCCGGAGACGATTTCCCACTTGTTGAACTCGAAGCCCTCGGTGATGGCCTCGGGGTTGACCTTGATGGTCACGGTCTGGCCCTCTTCGGCGGTGTTGATGGCCGTTGCGCCGTCGTCCAAATACGCCGTGCCGTTGTCGATGACGATCGTGTAAGTCACCGGCTTCGGCTCTTCGGGTTCGCTGGGCTGATCGGGGGTATTGGGCGTATCGGGTTTCTCCGGTTCGCTCGGCTGGTCAGGCTTGTTCGGGGTATCCGGCGTGCTGGGTTTGTCCGGTTCTTCCGGCGTCGGGTCGGGCTTCTTCACTTCTGTCCACTTGGCGGTCAGGGTCAGATTGCTCGTCACCTTGGTGCCGTTCTCGCCGAACACGAACTTCTCGTTGCCGTTGTACCAGCCGCCGAACTCGTAGCCGTCGGCTTTCAGGATTCGGTCGCCCGAGATCGTCTCGCCGTGCTTGACCGTCAGCGAATTGGGGGCCGTGTCGTGTGCGGTGACAAAGACAATGCTGTATGTCTTGGCCTTATAGACGGCCACGGCAGTTACATCCTCAGCGGGCATCTCGAAGCTGTCACCGTCGATCTTTTCGCCATTCACCGTCCAGTAATCGAACTCTTCGCCCTCGGGGGCTTCGTTGGCAAACAGCTTGATGAGGTCGCCCTTTTGGGCTTCGACAATACCATCGGTCGTGCCATTCTTGACCGTGATCTTGTAAACGATCTTCTCACCGGGGGTCAGCTTTGCGGACACATAGATGCGCCAGCTCGTGCTGGTCAGGGTCGCTGCGTTGTAGTCATCGCCTTCCGTGACGCTCACTTCCAGCTGATACAGACCGGTTTCGGCATCTTTCAGCGAGGTCAGCTTTTTGTCGCCCAGCGTATCGCCGTTCACTTTGCGGTACACCACGCTCGGTTCGCCCGCGCCTTTGATGGTATTTTTCAGGGTGAGCTTGCCGTCGGCAAAGTCGAAATCGTCCTCGTGCAGGTCATTCTTGGGGTCTGCCGCAAGGATCAGGTTCAGCACGCTGTACTGGCTCATATCGACGGTCAGAATCTTGGTTTCGCTGTCAAAGCTGTCCTTTGCCAGTTCGACAGGGTTGCCCTCGCCGTCGGTGGCCGTCCAGTGCATCTTGGTGGTGCCCTCCGGCCATGCGACCGTCAGGGTGCGGTCGCCCACCACATACACCTTGCCGGTGTACTTCAGCGCAGGCGTTCTGGCAACGCTCTGCACCGAAACGCCGCCGGTGTATCCCTCCGGGACGACAGTGCAGTTCTTCGGGTCGGTCGTCAGGAGATGGGTTTTATCCTTGTTGTTTCCGGTCAGTTCGCCGTACACCACGGCATCGTCGAGGTCTGCGCCGGTTTCCACGGTCACATCGTTCCCAAAGATACCGCCCTTAACCGCGCCTTTTTCGACCTTCACCGGCACTTCCACCGGGTTTGCTTCTTTGGTCAAGTCCTGATCTGCCGTAATGGTCAGGGTCTCGCCGTTAAACTGCCAGCCGTTGCCGTAGTAGGTGGTAGCACCGTCGGCGGTTTCCGTGTAGGTACCCGTTGTAAAGGGTTCGCCCTCATCCGTGATGTGCAGGTTGTTGTACTGACGGATCGTCACACCGCCTTTCGGCATAGTGAATGTATAATTGCCGTCATTATCCTTATTTGCATCCGTTAGAGGCGTTTCAATTTTTTCATTATTAGCATCCGTATACACATAGGAGTAAACAGCGTCGTCACTCGTTCCTTTCAGAGTAACCTTCTTGCCCTCCTGCGTTTCATCCGCTGTGGAACCATCCACTTCAACAGTAACATCAGACTGATCCGGCAGGTCAATATCATACTTAGGCGCACCCGGCTCGATCTTTACATATTTTTCTTTGTAATTATCTGCCGTGGCAGTAATGTCGTTATACTCTACGGTCTCTGCACTGCTTGCTCCAGCCTGAATTTTCGCGCCATTGGTATAGGTCAATGTAGGCGTTGCCAAAAATGCACAAACACTTGCATCTGCGGTCACTGTGCTATTCGTCAGATTGATTTGACTACCAGAGAAACCAAATCCACAATTGCTGACACTAACCGTACTATTTTCGATATTAATAGGCTGTGGATTTCCGCTGAAAGTCGCAATTGCCGGAGTCTGATTTCCTTTGCCAACGACGTGAACTTCCGCATTGTTTTTGATTTCAACCGTTCCAGCGGTGCTGTTACTCTGTGTATAAAGTCCAATAAAGGCAGACGTTGCCGTAACTTTGCCGCCATCAATAATGACCTTGCTTTCCTTGCCATTAGCCGCAATGCCGACGAAGCCTTCAACTTCTACTTCACTGTTGATGGTCACATCCGTGCGGTTTTCACTCTTCCTTACGCCCGCTGTAATTGCTGCGCCGTTTGCAATCGTCGTTTTTGCGACAAGTTTTTTTGTGCTGTTGATGTTGATCGGGCCGTAAAATGCGTTCAACGGCACACTGGTTGAGCTAACCTCAACGAGTGCATTGCCCGTCACGTCAATACCTTTACTTCCGTAAATGCCCACACCGGTAACATTCACCGTCGAGTCCCCGGTAATATTGATTTTTTCACTTGCATCCAGCTTGTTTGCCACCACATTAGCATTTCCCTGAATTGTAAGGTTTTTGGATGCACTGATATTATAGGCCGTTACATCCGCCGCACCGGAGATTTCAATATCATCTGCTTTAAGGCTGGTTTTGACATTGTCAAGTTTCAGCGTGCCGCCTGTAACATAGATGTTACCAGCAGTTCCGTTCGGAATAATAATACCGTCTCCTGTATCTGCATACGCCACATAACTACCAGTACCGGTAATCGTAAGATTGCCAGCCGTCATCGTCTGAATAGCCGTACTAACCTTATTGTCTGCACTTCCGGAACTGTTTGTGCCTAAAAATTTAATTGTCGTGCCGCCCGGAATATACAGCGGCGTTTTCATCACAGCATTGTTCAGCGTAATCGTGCCGTCATGATAGTAGACATTGTACTTTTCCGACGATGCCCCATCTGTTTTCGGGATGCCATCTGTATCCAAGATGTAATAAACATTTTCATCCAGATTATTTGCGCTTCCTAGTGCCGGGCCAGTGATTGCCGGATAGACACTATCCTGTGCAAATGCCGCTGTCGGCAAAAGTGTCATCAGCATTGCTACCGCCAGCAATGCGCTCAGAAACCGCAGTTTTGGTTTCCTTGTCGTCATAACAATCCTCTCTTTCGTCATAAACCCACAAAATCTCCCTCAAATACAGCAAAAGGAGGCCTGAAACTGCACTCGGGGTGCATTTCAAACCTCCTTGAAGTGCAACTGGCTGCCATTTACAGGCCCTTTAGCTTTGCGTCACAGCCTTTCGACTGCTTTGCCGTACTTGATTCAGATTATCTTACGCTAGTAAGTATACCCCCCCTAAAATTTTGCAAGTGTTTTACGCCGATTTTGGGGGAATGACGGAAAATGCCGGATAAAATTATCCGAATTGCCAGATACCGCACAAAGAAAAACGCTCCCTTGACAAATATCAGGGGAGCGGATATAATGAGCATAGAAAAGGTGCTGCCTGCAAGGGTCAGCTCCTTCCGGCTAGATCATAAGAATGACCGCCACGGTTTGGAGACAGGGGCGGTCATTTCTTATTGTGTATCTCTTTAAAGATAGCCCATGAAATCTGAAATGTTCCATAAATCGCTCCACCCAGCAACCCGAGCAAAGCTATGAATTCCGTCAGAGTCATTCTGGCATCCCCCCTTTCGCGGTTGCGTCCGAGGGGCAATAAGCGTACCCTCCCCCGGAGCTTGCCGGAGGGAGCATGACCACCTATCTATGCAGGCAGCGCCTACCGTCTTTCGACGGCAGTTTTAGTGTATCATACTTTTGGCGAAAGCACAAGATTTTTAACAGACATCAAACAGGCCCGCCGTCTACGATAAAGTAAACGGCGGGCCTGTTCTGTTTTTATGACAGTTTTTACTCCACCGTTGCTTCCCGGAGGGCCTTTTTGGTCTCGAGGAGGGACTGGGGACTCATGGAGAAGCTGCGCAGGCCCATGCGAAGGTACTGCACGGCGTTGGACGGATTGCCGACAGCGAGGCCGCAGATGGTCACGGGGATGTTCCCCGTCTTGGCGGCATCCAGAACCATGGCGATCAGCCGCTTCATGGCGGGGCTGGCCGGGCGGTAGTAGTGCTCCACCATGGCGATCTCGCGGTCCACGGCGTGGGTGTACTGGGTCAGGTCGTTGGTGCCGATGACGAAGAACTGGCAGCCGTGCGCCACAAAATCCTCGGCCGTCAGGCAGGCCGCCGGGACGCTGAGCATCACGCCGAAGAGGGTGTTCTCGTCGAAGGGCAGATCCCGCTCCCGCAGGCTCTCCTTGCAGTGGGCCACCAAGCGCATGGCGGCATCCCAGTCCTCTACATCGGTCACCATAGGGAACATGATCCGCAGCGGGCCTTTGGCCGAAGCGCGGAGGAGCGCACAGATCTGCGTCTCGAACTGATGGGGGCGGAGCAGGCTGCTTCGGATACCGCGCAAGCCCAGCTTGGAGGACTGCAAGCCTTGGAAGGCGTCGGCCACCGTCCGCTCCGCACCAAAGTCGAAGGTGCGGATAGTCACAGGGTGGCCCTTGGCCTCGGCAAGGCAGGCCGTATAGAACACATACTGTTCCTGCTCGTCCAGCACATGGCCGGGCATCATCATGTAACTGCTGCGCAGCAGGCCAATGCCCTGCGCGCCCGACCGCATGGCCGTTGCCACGTCCTCGGGGCCGAAGCAGTTGGCCAGCAGCTCGAATTCCTGATTGTCGCTGGTGCGGCAGGGGAGGGCGCAGAGGGCGTTCAGCTCCTCGTTTTCGCGCTGGATCTCGCAGATCCGGGTCACGGCCTGCTGTCGGGTCGCCGCGTCCGGATCGAGGATGCACTCGCCCTTGTCGGCATCGAGGATCACGGCGCGGCCGTCGCAGTCGTCCAAAAAATCCTCGCCCACCTGAATGATGCCCGGGATCTTCATCGACCGGGCGATGATGGCCGCGTGGCTCTGGCCGCTGCCCTCGGAGGTGATGACCCCGAGGATCTTGCCGGCCGGGACGCTGAACAGGTCGCTTGGCATCAGCAGATCGGTGGCGATGATCACCGGGTGATCCAACGCCAGCCAGACCCGCGGGCGGTTGCTGAGCACGTTGATGACCCGGCTGGTGGCGTCGAGGATATCGACGCTCCGCAGCTGCATATAGGGGTTGTCCTGCATATTGGCCAGCTGGTCGGCATAGCGGCGGCCCACCTTGTGCATGGCCTCCGCCGCGCCGATGCCGGCCTTGATCTGGAAACGGACTTCTTTCATAAAGCCATCGTCCTCCAGCATCATCCTCTGGAACAGAAAAATTGCTTCCTCGGTGGGGCCGGCCTTTCCCATCATCTCGTTCAGTTCTTGCTGGGCGACGCAGATGGCCGCATCCAGCCGCCGCTGTTCGCGTTCCGGGTTGAAGGGGCCGCTGCCGAACGGCTCATAGTGCCGTTCCAGACGGCTGACCTGTCCCAGTGCGAGTCCGGGCGAAGCCGGGTGTCCTTTGTAGACTTTCATTCCTCGATCACCTCCGGCAGAGCAGGCCCGGTCAGGGTCTCATAGACCAATGCCTGCAAAAACGTATTGGGGAGCAGGGCGGCGCGGGCGGCATCCGCCGCGTTTCCGCTGCCCGCAAACAGGGGCGCAAAGCTCTCGATCCGGGTCTTATCGCAGGCCGCGAGGAAGGCTTCGCCCAGCGAGGCGGTGGTGTAATACCGGGTCGGGTCCACGCCCGCATCCTCGGCGGCGGCTTCCAGCGGGGCCAGTTCTTTGTCCTGCATATTCGCCAGCAGCAGCGCGGCATCTGCGGTCAGGGTGACTGGATATTTTGCTTTGACCGCCTGCTGCAAGGCATCGAATTTGGCCCGGAAGCGGGCGGCGTCCGCGCTGCTCTCGGTGTCCGACGCAACGGCGTAGGCACAGCCCCGCAGTTTGCCGAAGGCACGCAGGGTGTCGTAATAGCCCAGCTCGATGTTCCGCTGGGCGGTGTCCGGGTCAAAATGCAGGATGTCGCCCAGCTCCCAGTAGCTCTTTATCATGGTGGTCGGCAGGCCGGTGCGGTTGGGCCGGGTGATGCCTACGCCCTCAAGATCGACGCAGACCAGCTCGTCGGCTCCCATGGTCTTGGCAAGGCCGGTGGGCATATTGTCGCTGTATCCGCCGTCGAGGAATTTCACCCCGTCGATCTGCCGTGCCCGCAACGCCGGGAAGCAGGCCGCCGATGCCAGCAGGTAATCTTTCACTTTGCCCTGCGGGATCTCTTCCAGCGGCAGTTCCCGGGCTTTCAGGCCCTTCTGTTCCACCGTCACGAGACCGAACCGGATGGGCGAGGCGCGGAGTTTGTCCTCGTCCAGCACCCGCTCCACGATCTCTTCCAGCGGGGTCACGTCCATGCCGCCGGCCCGCACTGCATCCCGGAGAAAGGCGTGCAGCTCCGAGAGGTCGGCGTTTTCCTCAGGCAGCTCCATCACATCCTGACTGCGGATGGTCAGCCACATATCCCGCGCCGTCTCGTACAAATCCAATGCAAACATCGCGCCGTTCAAGCTGCCGACACTGGTGCCGGTGATGATCTGCGGCCGCCAGCCCAGTTCGGTCAGGGCACGCCAGACGCCCACCTGATAGCTGCCGCGTGCACCGCCGCCGGCAAGGACCAGTGCTTTCGTTGTATTTTGTGCCATCTGCGCCGCCTCCCACTCTGATGATTCGGGGTCGTTCCGGACCCTCTCCGGAAACCAACCGGTTTTTTCAAGAGTATAGCATATTTCCGGGAAAATTTCTCCCTGTTTTTGTAACAAAAAACATGGTATAATTTTGGTGTTATTCTAATACAAAAACAGGTGTGAAAATTGGAGGCATCCCATGCACTGCAAGTACTGGATCTTTGATATGGACGGCACCCTGACCGACAGCATGGTGGCCGTGTGGCGGAACGCACCCATGGCCCTGCTGAAACGGTTCGGCAAGACGCCGGAGCCGGATCTCCACGACATTCTGCTCCCGATGGGGTTACAGCAGAGCGCGGAATATCTCATCACCCACTACCAACTCCCTCTGGACGAACAGAGTTATGTGACTACCTTGTGGGAGACGGTGGCCCAGCTGTATGAGACGGTGGAACTGAAACCCGGCGTGCGGGAGCTGCTGGATCACCTGCGTGCCGAAGGTGCCCGGTGTTGCATCTGCTCCAACACTTGGGAAGCCCAGTGCCGCACCGTCCTGCGCAGGCTCGGCCTTGACGACTACTTCGAGTTCTACATCACCGCGCAGGGCGAAAAGAGCAAGCATCACCCGGAAGTGTTCTTCGAGGCGTTGCACCGCTTGGGCGGGGAAGATCCGTCCACCTGCGCGGTCTGCGAGGATGCGGTCTATTCGGCCCGCACCGCCCACGCCGCCGGGTTCCATCTGCTGACCATCGCTGACTTCTGCAGCAAGGACGACGAACCGGAACTGCGCCAGATCAGCGACCAGTTTGTGACCGACTGGCGGCAGCTGGACTGGGAGAAGATCTGAAACTGCAAACTGCCCCCGGCAGCTGCCGGGGGCGGTTTGCTCTTACTGATCATGTGCTTCCAGCCATGCACGGAAGGCGGCTCTTGCGGCGGCTTCCTTTCCGCGGGGGATGGGAACCCGGGCACCGCTGCGCATTTTGAATTCCCCGGCGGAGAGCTGCTGGGCCGCCGCCAAATTGACGACGTAGGAGCGGTGGGGCTGGACGAAGCGTTCATCGGCCAGCAGGGGTTTTGCCACCTCGGAGAAGGGCACCCGGAGGGAGAGAGACGCCACGTCCTCGCCGCTGCTGAGATGGAAATGCACGACATGGTGAGTACACTCGAGGTATTCGATGTCCGCAAGGGGGAGGGCGCGCAGGCCATCCGCCGTCGTCACCGGCACCACCGGGCCGTATTCGGGTTCGGTGGCGCGGTCGAGCAGGGCGAAGAGCTGTTCGGGCCGGAAGGGAAGAAGCAGATACTGCATGGCATCCACCCGGTAGGCGTTGTAGGCGTAGGCCGGCGTCCGGGCCAGAAACGCCAGCGGTGCCCGGCAGCCGCGGCTGCGCAGAATGCCCGCCGCCCGCAGGCCCGCAGGGGCCGCTTCGCCCGTCAGCTCGATCAGATACAGCTCGTACCGCTCCCCGGCGGCATCCTGTTCCAGCAGAGCCGCCGTGCCGTCCACCCGCACCACAATGCAGGCATCCGCCCGGCGGGAGTAATATTCCATGCACTGCCGCTGGATCCGGCTGAACAGCAGGGTATCCGGCGTGCATACCGCAATGTGAAAGATCATCTGCGCACCCCCTCCTTCGGGCGTGCCGCCGAAACGCTTGCTTTTTGCGCCCGGCGGGAGTATCATAACAGAAAAACCACTGAAAATCGAAAAGGAGACGCCGCCATGAACCAGCCGCTTGTCAGCATCATCCTGCCCGTGTACAACGCCCAGAGCCATCTGGCCCGCTGCATCGAAAGCATCTGCGCCCAGACCTACAAAAACCTCGAGATCATCATCCTGAACGACGGTTCCAAGGACAACAGCCTGCCCGTCTGCGAGGAATACCGCAAGAAGGACTCCCGCATCCTGCTGGTGGACAAGGCCAACTCCGGCGTGTCGGACACCCGGAACCTCGGCCTGCGTCTGGCGACCGGCGAGTATATCCAGTTCGTGGACAGCGACGACTACATTGACCCGGACTATACCGAGCATCTGGTCGCCGCTGCCGAAAGTGCCCACGCCGATTTCGTGATCGCGCCTTACAAAATGGTCATCACGCCCGAGGCCACCAAACCCGGGCAGGCCCTTGAAAAACTGCAGGAAAAGCTGGGCATCGAACCGGAAGAAAAGCAACCCGAGATCCGCACCTACGGCTTCCTGCCCGCCGGGGTCATGGACAAGGACACCTTCGCGCTCCGGCTGATGGACAAGCCCGCATCCTATTTCTACAGTGTGCTCTGGAACAAGCTCTACCGCCGCATCCTGCTGGTAGGCAACGACATCCAGTTTACCAGCGAGGTGCGCTGGGCCGAGGATCTGGTCTTTAATATGCAGTATATCCAGTATGCCGAGGTGTTTGCCGCCATCGACCAGCCGGGCTACTACTACGTCCAGAATCCTCAGAGCATCTGCCACACCCAGATCAACCCGGCCACCATCGTCCAAAACAAACTGCAGGTGTTCCGGTATTACAAAGACCTCTATACCCGCCTTGGGATGTACGAGGAAGTGCGGCCCCAGCTGTACAAATTTCTTGTAGACATCGCCGAGAGCACCTACCCCTCCGGCCCGTTCAAGAAGGCCATTGACGAGGCAAAAGCCTACTGGAAAGAGCACCACGCAGAGTTTTGACACAGCAAAGGGCTGCCGCACCGCGGCAGCCCTTTGGTTTTTATGAGGTTATGCTCCGATGGCGGCGCACTTCTTGGCCAGCCAATCGCGTTCCTCGTCGTTCAGGCGGGGTGCCAGCTTCTCAAAGACCTGACGGTGATAGTCGTTCAGCCAATCCAGCTCGTCGCGGGTCAGGATGCCCGGCACGATGGGAGAGGTGTCGATGGGCACATACATCACCGGCTTGAAGGCAAGGAACTCGCCGTACTGGTTGGTAGCCTTATGGTAGCACTCCATCTCGTTCTCGATGCGGATGCCGACCACGCCGCCTTCGTAGACGCCCGGCTCGTCGGTGACGATCATGCCCGGCTTAAAGACCACGGTGTTGCGGCCGTTCAGGGCGTGGGGGCCTTCGTGGACATTGCCGACGAAGCTGACGCTGTGGCCGGTGCCGCAGCGGTAATTGATGAGGTGCTGCCACAGCGGTTCGCGGGCGAGGGTGTCCAGCATATGGCCGTCGCAGTAATTCAGCCAGACGGCCTTGGCGATGTCGATGTGGCACTGCAGGGTCCAAGTGTAGAACAGACGCTCATCCTCGGTCAGCTCGCCCAGCGGGTAGGTACGGGTGATGTCGGTGGTGCCGTCCATGTAGGTCGCGCCGCTGTCCACCAGCAGGAAGCCCTTGCGCTCCAGCTTGGCGTGGTCGGCCTCGGTCGCATGATAGTGCATCATGGCGGCGTTGGGGCCGTAAGCGGCGATGGTGTTGAAGCTCTCGACGATGAACTTGTCCTGTGCGCTGCGGTACTTGTGCAGAATTTCGTCCACGGTCAGCTCGGTCAGCTCTTCGCCGGCGGCCATCCGCTCTTCCAGCTCCTTCTCGAAGCGGACCATAGCCACGCCGTCACGGATGTGTGCTTCGCGGCTGTGGGCCAGCTCGACCTCGTTCTTGATGCCCTTCATCGGCAGCAGGGGGTCGGCCTCATCCTTGACGGTCAGGGCCGTGTTCTCGGCGAGGGTCTTGTAGACCTCAAAGTTGACGCTGGCCGGGTCCACCAGAACGGTCTGCGGCTCGGTGACAGCGGCCATATATTTCACAACGTCATCGTACTCAGCCAGCTCGACGCCGTTCTCCTTCAGCTCGGCAGCGGCTTCGGAGGTGACGCGGGACGTGTTGATGAAGAGGGTCGCCTTGTCGGGGGTGACATAGCAGAAGGCCAGTGCATACGGGGTGCAGTGGATGTCCATGGCGCGCAGATTCAGCAGCCAAGCCAGATTGTCCAGCTTGCCGACGAACTGGGCGGTGCAGCCCAGCTCCTTGAGCTTGGCGCGCAGCTGATCCAGCTTCTCGGCGGGGGAGAAGCCGGCATATTCCTTGCTCAGGATCCAAGCTGGGGTGGCGGGCAGCTCCGGGCGGCCCTCGGTCCACAGCTCATCTTCCAGATGCAGGGTCTTGATGGTGCAGTGCTTGGCGTCCAGAGCTTTCTGCAGGCTGCGCACCAGACCGCAGGCGGCGGTGAACCCGCACAGGCCCAGAGCCTCGCCCTCGTTCAGGGCCTTGGCGCAGTACTCCTCGACGGTCGGCACGCCCGGCTCGCCCATCTTCTGCAGCTCGATCTCGGTGCCGGCCAGCTGCTTTTCGGCCTGCACGAAGAAGCGGCCATCCGCCCAGAGCGCACTGCCGGTGCGGGTGACGACCAGATTGGAGTTTTCGCCGGTGAAGCCGGAGAAATACTCGCGGGAGTTGTAGTGGGTCGGCAGATACTCGCTGGAATGCGGGTCGCCGGTGGGGATGATATAGGCGGCGCAGCCCTGTGCCTCCATTGCGGCGCGCAGCGCGGCAATACGCTCGTTGACAGTGTTCATGCTCATGGGACGAACCTTCTTTCTTATTCTGCCGGAAAAACGTCCGGCGGCGGTGGTTTGCTGTACCTTATTGTAGCATCCTTGCCCGAAGAATGCAATCGGCAAACTGCCTTGACATTTTGTATCGTTTGTATTAGTATAGATAATACAGAAAGAGGTGAGTGCTCATGTTGTTCCGCTTGGATTTCCAGAACGGGGTCCCCATTTACAAACAGCTCCGCGATCAGGTGGTGCTGGCCGTGGCGAACGGCGAACTACAGCCCGGCGAACATCTGCCGACCACCCGCGCCCTCGCCGAGGATGCAGGCGTTAACGTGATGACCGTCAGCAAGGCCTACCAGCTGCTCAAGAGCGAGGGATATCTCGTCACCGACCGCCGGAACGGTGCAGTGGTCTGCGCCCCGCCGGGCAGCAAATGCCTGTCCGCCCAGCAGCTTGCACAGCTGCGCCTGCTGGCCGGAGAAGCCAAGGCCGCCGGCTTTTCGCGGGAAGAATTTCTCGCCCAGTGCAACGCCGCGTTTTCCGAAAAGGAGGGGTAACGATGTTCCTGTACAACCTCATCATGGCGGTCTGTCTGTACGGCAGTCTTGTGATCACTTACATCCAATTGCGCAACCAGACCCGGCACCAGAAAGGGCTTTTGCTGGGGGTCTCCCTGCCCGAAGAAGCCGATGCCCTGCCCGAAGTCGGCCGCATCCTCAAGACCTTCAAGCGGCAGCTCGGCCTCTGCTGCCTGCTGCTGGTCCTCGTCAGCATCCCGACGTATTTCATCCAGCAGAACATCGCGCTTTCCCTGACGCTCTGGATGCTCTGGCTGTTTGCCGCTCTTCTTGTCCCGTATCTGCCGTACTTCAAGGCAAACAAGGCCCTGAAAGCCCTTAAAAAAGCGCAGGGTTATCCGGTCACACCGTCCCGCCGCATCGTGGACACCGCTGCGTCCGAATTTGCACTCCCGAAGCCCATCGGCCTCTGGACGCTGCTCCTGCCGCTGGCCGTCAGCCTGATCCCGGCGTTTGTGCCCGGCCAGCTGGTCGTGATGCGCTGGGTCTATCTGGCCGATTCCGCCGCGCTCCTTCTGCTCTGGGCCTGCGGGCGGTGGCTCTTCCGCCGCCGGGCCGATATGATCACCGGCGACTCCGCCCGCAACCAGACCCTCGTCCGGGTGCGGCGGCTCTACTGGGACCGGTTCTGGCGGTTCAATCTCTGGACCTGCGCCGTGCTGAACCTCTGTATGGTCTTGTTCCAGAACTCCAGCTTTTATCTGGTCTTCACCCTTCTTCTGACCGTGGTGATCCTCGCCGGGTCGCTCTGGATGGAGCTTTCCCTCCGCCGGGTTCAGGAGCAGCTGACCGACCGCACCGATATCATCGCCGACGAGGACGACGCATGGCTGGGCGGCGTGCTCTACTATAACCCATCCGATACCCGCACCATGGTGTCCAACCGGATCGGCATCGGCACCACGGTCAACCTCGCCACCAAGGGCGGCAAGATCTATATGATCTTTGCCGTTGCTTTGATGCTGGGCTGTCTGCTCATCGGGCCGATCCTCGGTATGGCGGACACCACACCGCCCCGGCTGGAAGTGACCAGCGAGAATCTCCTGATCGCTCTCCACGGCTCCAAGGCAAAGTATGTTGTCGAACTCGACGACATCACCGACGCTGAGCTTCGGGATTCTCTGCCTGCCAGCTCCCGGGTATTCGGCGTGGGCATGGACCACTACCTCGAGGGCGATTTCTCCGTCTCGGGCGAAGGGATGGCAAAGTTCTGCCTTGACCCCACCGCCCCCGTATTCCTCCGCATTGAGACCGCCAGCCGGACTTATTGGTTCACCGCCGAGACCCCGGAGCAGACACAACAAATCGCGGAATGGGTGGAAATGAATCATTGATAAAATCGCTCTTCCGTGATAAAATATATTCAGAGCAAAGCGGGAGGGCAGTCTCATGGCACGTTTTGAGCCTTACATTCTATCCGGGCAGACCCACGAGCAAATTCCGGTCATCATCGACGAAATGACGCCGGCTGATGCCGCCGTCACGAACCAGATCCCGCTGTGGCAGACCGACTGGACTTCTGATTTCATTTCCAATCCCTCGTATCTCAAGTATGCCGTCCGGACGCAGGATGGCACACTGGTCGCTTTGGGAGCTTACGAAATTTTGGAATCCTCTCTGATCGTACACATCGCCTATCTCGAAAGCCACCCGGACAGCAATCCCACACTACAAAAAGAGCACCGGCTTTATTACGGAATCGGGCGCGTGCTGATGGCATTCGGCATCAAGCTCTCCATCGACCATGATTTTGGCGGCGATATCATCTTTGAAGCGAAAACGCCCGAGCTTGCCCGTCATTATGAGCGGGATTTCGGTGCACTTCCACTGCCCGCATTTGATACTGACGAAGCTCCCCGCTACCTGATCTCCGGCGAGGCCGCAAAACGTATTTTCCTTTCTTATCTGGCATAAGGGGGTATTTTTATGGCAGCTACATCCTTCCCGCGCAGCAGCTATGCCGCACAGTATTTCCGCCCGCAATCCACTGAACGAGACGAATTCTATGACCTCTTTTTCCGGATCTGCCGGAAGTTCAACATTGATTGGGCGACCGCGACCCCAAAAGAGAAAGAGTTTGCCGAAGAAGTGACCCGTGTGATGTACGAACACCAGAAAGCAAAACGGGAGGGCCGTGCCTTATCGACCGTCCCCGCTGCATTTGAAGCCTGACCTTCTCTCCCTCTGCACCCTGCAGGGGGAGTTTTTGCGTCCATGGACGGAATTTCAGGCCAGAAGGGGCCTGAAAACGCAAAAAAGTTACAAATTCTTCTTGAAAAAGGCCGTTATCCCATTGACAGCCTTGTTATAATAGGAGTGTAGGATTTTGATGGGCCAGCACTCTGCGGCTCTGACTGCTGATAAAGTCCGCAGCGGACTTTGCGAAAAAGAAAGAGGCATTTTAAACTATGACCAAGATTGATATTTTCTCCGGCTTCCTTGGTGCCGGTAAGACCACCCTTATCAAGAAACTCATCAAGGAGTCCTTTGCGGGCCAGAAGGTCGTGCTGATCGAGAACGAGTTCGGCGAGATCGGCATCGACGGCGGCTTCCTGAAAGAGTCCGGCATCCAGATCAACGAGCTGAACGCCGGCTGCATCTGCTGCTCTCTGGTGGGCGATTTCCGCGCCGCCCTGCAGCAGGTGGTCGAGCAGTACCACCCCGACCGCATCGTGATTGAGCCGTCCGGCGTCGGCAAGCTGTCCGACGTGACCCGCGCCGTGGAGGGCGTGGCCGAACATCTGGCTGTTCAGCTGAACAGCTTTGTCACCGTCGCCGACGTGAACAAGGTCAAGATGTATATGAAGAACTTCGGCGAGTTCTACGATGACCAGATCAGCCACGCAAGCTGCATCATTCTGAGCCGCACCCAGAACGCCACCGAGGAAAAGATCGCCGCTGCCGTCGCCATGCTGCGCGAGAAGAACCCCACCGCCACCATCGTGACCACCGCTTGGGATTCCCTGACCGGTGAGCAGATCCTCAAGGCCATGTCCACCAAGGACGACTTCAAGGCAGAGCTGATCGAGATGGCGGCCAAGGCCAACGCTGAGCACGCCCACGAGGACGAGGAAGAGGAAGAAGAGCATCATCACCATCATCATTACGACGAGAACGGTGTCTGCAGCTGCGGCCATCATCACCACGATGACGACGATGATGATGACGAGGACGAACACGAGCATCACCATCACGACCATGATGAGGACGAACACGAAGGTCACTGCTGCCACCATCATCACGATCACGACGAGGATGATGATCATGATCATGACGGGCATTGCTGCCATCACCACGACCATGATGACGAGGATGACCACGATGAGCACGAGCATCATCACGACGGCCACTGCTGCCATCACCACCATCATCATGACCACGACGCCGACGAGGTCTTTACCAGCTGGGGCGTCGAGACGGCCCGCAAGTTCTCCAAGGCCGACATTGAGCACGCCCTCACCGAGCTGGATTCCGGCAATTACGGCATGATCCTCCGCTCCAAGGGCATCGTGGACGGCGGTGCCGACGGCTGGCTGGAGTTCGACTACGTTCCCGGCGAGTGGGAAGTCCGTTCCCGCGGTGCCGACGTCGGCGGCAAGCTGGTCGTCATCGGTTCCAAGCTGGACGAGAAGGCCATCGCTGCCCTGTTCGGCTGCTGATTCATCATTTTATAGGAGCAACCATCTATGGCTAATGAAATCCCGGTTTACCTGTTTGTCGGCTTCCTCGAGAGCGGCAAGACCAAGTTCATTCAGGAGACCTTTGAAGACCCCAACTTCGACTCCGGCGACAAGACCCTGCTGCTGGTCTGCGAAGAGGGCGAAGAAGAGTACAACCAGAAGAAATTCGCCTTCCCGGGCGTGACCCTCTACAACCTCGAGGACAAGGCCGAGCTGAACTCCCAGCACCTCGCAAAGCTGGCCAAGGAAGCCGACGCCGGCCGCGTGGTCATCGAGTACAACGGTATGTGGATGCTGCAGGATCTGGCCAACAATCTGCCGGAAAACTGGATCGTCTACCAGTGCATCGCCACTGCCGACGGCACCACCGCCTTGACCTATGCCCGCGACAACTCCATGCGTGCCCTGATGCTGGATAAGATCGCCCGCAGTGAGCTGATCGTCTTCAACCGCGCCGAGGCCGTCAACAACGACGACGCCCGTCAGGAGCTGCACAAGCTGGTGCGGCAGGCATCCCGCAAGTGCGACATCGCCTACGAGTTCGCCGACGGCAGCGTGGCCTACGACGACATCCCCGATCCGCTGCCCTTCGACATCAACGCCCCGGTCATCGAGATCCCGGACGACGATTTCGGCATCTGGTATATGGATTGTCAGGACGAGCCGGAGAAGTACGCCGGCAAGACCGTCAAGTTCCTCGCGCAGGTCTGCCAGACCAACCGCGCTGGCAAGAACAGCTTCGTGCCCGGCCGGTTCGCCATGACCTGCTGCGTGCAGGATATCCAGTTCGTCGGCTTCCCCTGCGTGTTCGATGGCTACAAGGCCCTCGAGCAGCGCGCATGGGTGGTCGTGACCGCCAAGGTCAATTACAAGTTCCACAACATCTACCGCGGCAAAGGCCCCGTGCTGACCGCCCTCTCGGTGGAGCCGGGCCAGAAACCGCTGAACGATGTCGTAACCTTCTCTTAACCTGAACATAAGGAGGCCTTTCCCATGAAAACGCTGTTCCGCATTCTGGGCACTGCCGCGGCTGTGGCCGTCACCGGTGCCGCCATCGTGGTTCTGGACAAGATCCTGAACGAAAAAGACCCGCTCCATGTGGAGCAGGTCGAGTTCCCCGAGGAAGCAGAAAAGGACGCCGACGAAGCCGCAAAGGTGGCCGAGGCTTACGCCGAGGGGGAGGCCGCACAGCCCGCAGAGTCCGCCGCGCCGGTGGAGGCTCCTGCCGCTGAGACCCCCGAAACGGCGGCTTCTTCCACTACCCCGGCACAGGCCGAAGCCGCAGGGCAGGTCGCCCCGGAGACGTCCGAAGAAGCTCCCGCCTTCGACTCGGAAGCCCCCAACGCGAACCCCGTCGAGGCCGGCCCCGCCGTCGCCCCCAAGGACGAAAACGGCAAGTTCGACGCTACTAAGATCGCCGATCCCTCCGATTTCGGCGACTGGGAAGAGCAGGGCTGCAAGGGCTAACACATCCTGTTTCATTGTAATAAAAGACGCTGTGTCAATCGGCACAGCGTCTTTTTATTTTCCTCTTGCGATCTCCTGCAGCCGTTTCTTATCCAGCACGGTGACGCCGCCGCGGGAGAGGCGGACAAGGCCCTCCTGCGCGAAATATTTCAGCAGGCGGCTGACCACCTCGCGGGCCGACCCCATGTAGCGGGCGATCTGGTCGTGGGTCATCCGCAGCTCGGTGCCGCCGGTCTTGGCCAGCTCGTCGGTGAGGAAGATCGCCAGCCGCCGGTCGCCGCTCATGAACAGGATCTGCTGCATGGTCCACATGGTGTCCGAGAACCGCTCGGCCGTCATCTGATAGGCGTAGCAGCGGACATAGACGTTTTGCTGCATCATCTGCCGGAACACGCCCGCGCCGATGCAGTAGGCTTCGGTGTCCTCCTCGGCGTCGATGTAGAGATCAAAGTTGACCGAGTCCATGACGCAGGAGGCCGACAGGATGCAGACTTCGCCCTTGAACAGTCGGTAAAGGGTGACGTCCCGGCCGTCCTCCGAGAGCAGGTAGGCCCGCAGCTGGCCCGACCGGAGAAGCAGGATGCCGACGCAGTTCTCCACCGGGCTATGGACCCGCTCGCCCTTCTGGTAGCGCACGGGCCGGGTCTGGCGGCAGAGCTGGGTCTGCTCGTCGGGGGTCAGCTGCTCCCAGAAGGGGAAGGCGCAGGCCAGACAATCCGGGTTCACGTCCCGCTTTTTTGTGATATCTGCCATGATTTATCCTTTCCGTAGTGCTTTGGTGGCCTCGGTACCGGCTAAAGCCCCTTCATAGACCGCCTTTGCCACCTGAAGCAGCCCGCCGGTGCAGTCGCCGGCGGCATACAGGCCGGGGATGGTGGTCATCATGCGTTCGTCGGTCACGATCCGGTTCCCGTCCACTTCGGCCCCCAGTTTCCGGGCGAGGGCGGTGCTGCCCGCCACGCCCAGCGCGACGAACACACCCGCCAGCGGCAGTTCGGTTCCGTCGGCCAGCTGCACACCGGACACCCGGTTTTCGCCGAGGATGGCGGCGACCTTCTGGGGGTACACTTTCACCTCGGGCGGGAAGTTGGCCGTCAGCGGCATTCCATTGGTCAGCAGGGTCACGCTGCCCGCCACCGGGAGCAACGCCTGAACCTCGTGCAGGGCATACTCGCCGTTGCCGAGAACGGCCACGTCCTTGCCGCGGTAGAAAAACGCATCGCAGGTGGCACAATAGCTCACACCGCGCCCTTCCAGCCCGGGCAGACCCGGGATCTGCGGCACGGCCCGGGACGCACCGGTGGCGAGAATCACCGCGTCCGCCGGGTAGTCGCCGGTCAGCGTCTCGACGGTCAGCTTGTCGGTATAGGTCAGCCCCACCACCTCGGTGGTGACAAACTGCACGCCGACGGCTTTGGCCCCCTCGATGCCCCGGCGTTCCAGCTCTGCGCCGGTGATCGGCTCCGCGAAGCCGTAGTAATTCTGGATCTTTTCGGCCCGGTCGAGTGCGCCGGGGCCTTTGGTCAGCACGGTGGTTTCGATGCCCGCCCGGGCGGTATACAGAGCCGCGGAGACGCCCGCCGGCCCGGAGCCGATGATGATAATGTTCGCCATGGCCTTTCCCCCTTTTTTATTTAGTATACTCCAAAATTTCGATTTTTCTGTGACCAAGTTCCAAAGCGGGGCAAAATGTGCTATACTGAAACCAAAACCAGACCCCACACAGGAGGAATCGTATGTCCAAGCAGCGTTTGCTTTTTATCACCACCGGCGGCACCATTGCCTGCATCCGGAGTGCGCAGGGGCTCAAGCCCGTTCTCTCCAGCGAGGAACTGCTGGCCCATCTGCCGGAGCTGCAGGAGCTTTGCTGCCCGGAAACGCTGGCCCTGTGCAACATCGACAGCACCGACCTCGGCCCCGAGCACTGGCTGCAAATGGCCAAGGCCGTGCAGGAAAACTACGCCCTCTACGATGGCTTCATCATCTGCCACGGCACCGACACGCTGGCGTACTCGGCGGCGGCACTCTCTTACCTGATCCAGAATGCCGACAAGCCCATCATCCTGACCGGCGCACAGCAGCCCATCTCCAACGAGATCACCGACGCCAAGAAAAACCTGCGCGACAGCGTGATCTGTGCCCTCGACCCGGGCAGCCGGGGCGTGATGGTGGTGTTCGGCGGGCACGTCATCGCGGGCACCCGCGCCAAGAAGAACAAGACCATCAGCTACGATGCCTTTGCGTCGGTCAATTTCCCGGCGTTGGCCCTTGTGCAGGGCGACCGGCTGGTGCGGTATATCCCGTCGCCGTGGCCTACCGGCCCGGTGGAGTTCGGCCGCGCCCTCAACCCAAAGGTCTTTCTGCTCAAACTGACGCCCGGCCTCGGCCCTGAGTTGATCCCGGAGATCTTTCAACATTACGACTGTGTCATTGTGGAAAGCTTCGGCGTGGGCGGCGTTCCCCAGCGGCTGATGGACGCCTTTGCCGAGGGCTTGGGCGACTACGACAAGACCCACAAAGTCCTGATCCTGACCACACAGGTCACCTACGAGGGCAGCGACGTCGGCATCTACGAGGTCGGCAAGCGGGTCAAGAACCGGTTCCGCTTCCTCGAGGCCCACGATATGACCATCGAGGCCGTCGTCACCAAGGTGATGTGGCTGCTGGCCCAGAACTGCGAGAGCTTCGACCAATTGCAGCAGCGGTTCTACCGGCAGGTCAATTTTGATACATTCTATCACTGAGCACACAAGCAAAAAAGCGCGGCAATGCCGCGCTTTTTTGGTGTAAAATCAGAACACCAGCTGCACCAGCAGAACATAGCACAACGTGCCGCCTGCGATGGAGACGAGAGTCTGATGCTTCCATTTATGGAGTGCGATGGTCACCGCGATGGCGATGGCCTCCGGGATGCCGTGGCTGCCTGCAAAGAGGCTGACTCCTTTCAGGCAGTAGACGATGAGCATCCCGAAGATGGCGGCGGGCAGCACCCGGCCCAGATACCGCACGATCTCCGGCGGCTGCTGATCCTTGGACGAAAAGACCAGAAAGGGCAGAAACCGGGTCAGCATGGTGGCCGCGGTGCAGACCGCAATCGTAAGGATGAATTGGGGCGTTGTCATGGTCATGCGGCGTTCTCCTTTTCGGTATTCTGTTCCTCGGCTTTTTCAATGGGCTTGCGCAGGCCAATCAGCAGCACCAGCATACAGACCATGGACGGCAGGATGAAGCTGCCCGAACCAAAGATCAGCAGGCAGACCAGCGGCACCGCCAGCCCGATGAGGGAGGCGTAGTGCTGCTTTTCTTTTTCCCACTGGTTGAGGAAGATGACCACGAACATAGCCGTCATGACGAAATCCACGCCCTCGGTGCTGAACGGAAGGACTGAGCCGACCACCGCGCCCAGCCCCGCGCTGGCGACCCAGTAGATCTGGTCGAGCAGGGTGATGAAGAACATGAACCAGCCCCGGTCCACCCCTTCCGGCGGTTCGGCCGAACAGGTGATGGAAAAGGTCTCGTCGCTCATGGCGAAGATCATGTAAAAGCTGCGCAGGCCGTAGCCCTTGTACCGCTCCAGCATGGCAAGGCCGTAGAACAGATGCCGCGCTTGGATCATCAACGCCATCAGGAACGCCGACAGCGGCGAAAAGGCACTGAGCAGCAGGGAAGCCAGCACAAATTCCAGCGAACCGCCGTAGACCACCGTTCCCATCAGCATGGGAAGCCAGACCGGAAGCCCCAACGACTGGACATAGATGCCATACCCGAGGCCCAGCACGAGATACCCGGCAAACACCGGGACAGTCTGGGGTGCTGCGGCCTTGAGCGCCCGGAAAATGGCATTTCCGGACGAGGACGAATGAATTTCTTTTCCTTGTTGCATACGTTTCAACCCTCCAATACAGTAGTATAGCAGGTTTTTCCGTTTTTGCAAGCACACAAAAAAGGGTCTGTCAAACGGCGTACGCCGTTTGACAGACCCTTTAAATATTGGATTACTGCTCGTTCTTCTTGACGAGATCCTTGGTGTACAGAGCGCGGGTGGCATTGAGGACAGCAATCACCATGACGCCGACGTCGGCGAAGATGGCAGTCCACATACTGGCCTTACCGATGGCACCGAGGATCAGGCAGGCGGCCTTGATCGCCAACGCAAAGACGATGTTCTGGTAGACGATGCTCTTGGTGCGGCGGGCGATTCGCATGGCCAGCGCGATCTTGGCCGGATCGTCGTCCATCAGGACGATATCGGCGGCTTCGATGGCAGCGTCGGAGCCCAGCGCACCCATGGCGATGCCGATGTCGGCGCGGGACAGCACCGGCGCGTCGTTGATGCCGTCGCCCACGAAGGCGAGGTTCTCTTTGGGCTGCTTGTTTGCCAGCAGCGATTCGATCTGATCGACCTTGTCGCCCGGCAGCAGACCGGCGTGGTACTCATCCAGACCCAGCTCATTGGCAACGGCCTTTGCCACCGGCTCGGCATCGCCGGTCAGCATGACGGTCTTGCAGACGCCGGCCTTCTTGAGGCCCTTGATGGCCTTGGCACTGTGGGGTTTGACCACGTCGGCAATGAGCAGATAACCGGCATACTGGCCGTCGATGGCCACATGAACCACGGTGCCGACCTCATTCACCTCGGGGGCGGTGAGGTTCAGTTTCTTCATCAGGCGGGCGTTGCCGACGGCGACGGCCTTGCCGTCCACCTTGGCAGTCACGCCGTAGCCGCCCAGTTCCTCCACGTCGGTGACGCGGTTCTGGTCGATCTCTTTGCCGTAAGCGGCCTTGATGCTGAGAGAGATGGGGTGCTTGGACCAGCTCTCAGTGAGGGCAGCGGCCTCCACCAGAGCATTCTCGTCCACGCCGTCGGCGGTGTGGACGCCCACCACCTTGAACACGCCCTGCGTCAGGGTGCCGGTCTTATCAAAGACCACAACGCCGGTATTGGCCAGCTCTTCGAGGTAGGTGGAACCCTTGACGAGGATTCCGCAGGCACTCGCACCGCCGATGCCGCCGAAGAAGCTCAGAGGGATCGAGATGACCAGTGCGCAGGGGCAGGAGATAACGAGGAAGGTCAGGGCGCGGTAGATCCAGTCGCCGAAGCGGGCGGGCTGGCCCATCAGCAGCAGAACGATGGGCGGGATAAAGGCCAGTGCCAGTGCACCATAGCAGACCGCCGGGGTGTAGACCCGGGCAAAGCGGGTGATGAAATTCTCGGCGCGGGCCTTCTTCATGCTGGAATTTTCCACCAGATCGAGGATCTTGGAGACGGTGGATTCGCCGAACTCCTTGGTGGTGCGGACTTTGAGCAGGCCGGTCATGTTAACACAGCCGCTGATGACCTCATCGCCGGTCTTGACGTCCCGGGGCAGGCTCTCGCCGGTCAGGGCAGCGGTGTTCAGGGCCGAAGTGCCCTCGACGATCACGCCGTCGATGGGGACACGCTCGCCGGGCTGGACCACGATGACGGTGCCGACCTCGACTTCATCGGGGTCCACCTGCTCCAACTTGCCGTCGGCGTCCTCAATGTTGGCGTAGTCGGGGCGGATGTCCATCAGCGCGCTGATGTTCTGGCGGCTCTTGCCGACCGCCACGCTCTGGAACAGCTCGCCGATCTGGTAGAAGATGATAACGGCGCAGCCTTCGACGTAATCGCCCAGCGCGAATGCACCCACGGTGGCCACGGCCATCAGGAAGCATTCATCAAAGGGCTGGCGGTTCTTGATGCCCTTCAGGGCCTTGCGCAGGACATCCCAGCCAACCACCAGATAGGGGATGAGGTAGAGGACCATCTCCACCGGTGTCGGAAATTCGGGCAGGAGCTTCAGGATCAGCACCAGAATCACGGCAGCGATGACCTGATAGAGCACCTTTTTCTGTTTTTTGTTCATCTCCAAAGCCTCCTTTTGGCTTTTTGGGCCGCCATGACCTTTGGCGGCGGGAGTGGTTTCAACACGTTTTCCCCAAGAAAAGGGCTTTTCCACGCTTTCCCCCGGGTTTTCCACGGACTTTTCCCCAAAAAACACACTTTTTTGCGTTTCTTTTTTCACTTTTCCGCAAAGTGCGTTGAAAACCCAGTGGAAAATGTTGAAAACCGTTTGATTTTTCCACACAGTTCACGCTTCCGTTTCAAAAAGCTCTCCCATCCGGGAGAGCTTTTTGAACGGCGAAATTTTCAAATAGATCCGATCTCAGATACCAAAAATCTCGCAGTCGTCCTCGACCTTCTTGCAGGCAGTCAGAACGTTCTGCATGGTAGCCTTGGGGTCTGCACCCTCGGCAAACTCGACGTTCATCTTCTGGGTCATGAAGCTGACGGTTGCCTTTGCGACACCGGCAACGGTGTTGGCAGCGTCCTCCATCTTCTGAGCGCAGTTTGCGCAGTCCACTTCGATCTTGTAGCTTTTCTTCATAATAATGTACCAGCCTTTCTTAAAATGTTACTCTTCGATATGGTCCATCCCCAGCGAGAGGATGCTCCGCACATGGTCGTCGTCCAGTGCGTAGAAAACGGTTTTTCCATCCCGGCGGAACCGCACCAGCTTGGTGTCTTTGAGCACCCGGAGCTGATGGCTGACCGCCGATTGGCTCAGGCCCACCGCATTGGCGATGTCCTGCACACAGAGTTCATTGTCGTGGAGCGCGTACAGAATTTTGATCCGCGTGGAGTCGCCGAACACCCGGAACAGGTCGGCCAGCTCGTACAGCACCTCGTCGTCCGGCATCACAACCGGCTCCTGCGGCGTTTTCGCTTCTTCGTCCTGATTCGGCATTTCGGCATCTCCCTTCGCTCGTTTTGATATATGAGCATCTGTTCATGTGTTCATGATAGCACGCAGACTGCCCTCTGTCAATCCCTTTTTGCGAAAAATACATCATAAATTTCAAATTGCAGAATTTTGCCCTAAAACGCAAAAAAGCGGCGTTTTTATTTTGCAAAAAGAGTGCAAATTGAGGGAAGAGAAAGAGGCTGTCGCGGAGAGGTTTCACCTCACGCAACAGCCTCTTTTCATTCTTTTTGCTTTTCTTTTCCCACCCACGACAGATACATGAGAAGCAGAGCCAGCGCGATGGCGGGCAGGAAACCGAGGATATAGAACTTTTCACCCAGCAGAGCGGTGAAGGTGCTGGTGATGATATTGCCGTAGGGATTGTTGAGAAAATAGAAGTTGGTGCAAAGCGGTTTATTTAAAAAGTAGATCGGCAGGGCCGAGCCGAACAGGAACGCCAGCACCTGCGGGATGCGGCGGGGCGAAGGGCGGTAGCCGCCGGCGACCAGCAGAATCGGATAGAGCACGAGCAGGGCGTGGATGGAGATGGAGTGCAGGTTGATGAGACTCCACCACGAATAGATGCAGAGCCAGCTCGGGCAGAGCAGGGCCAACGCCGCGCCCGGAATACAGAGGGCGTAGAGTTCTTCTTTGCACCAGTTCTGATCGAAGATTGTGTTGTACAGGCAGATGAACACATTGATACTGCACAGATGAAGCGGCAGATAGCTCCAGTTCCACTGGCCGGTCAGGGCCATCCCCAGCAGGAGGGCGGCTTCGTCCAGCAGGAGCAGGACGGTCACACCCACCAGAATCTTCCGCCTCGTTCTCGCCGACGCCCGGCGGTACCACAGCACCACACCGAGGATAAACAGAGCCGAGACTGCCAGCTCCGTCAGGTGGATCCGCCCGAACAGGGGATAGCACTGATGGTCTGCGCCAAGCTCCTGCTCGACAAGATCGTAGGATTTCCAGAAGTTGTTCATCTTCTCACCGCCTTTTGGCCTTATCATAGCGCGTTTGAGGCCGGATGAAAAGAGGGATTTTCAGAAAAATCGCCGAATATGGGTGCAGACAGGCACAAAATGTGATATCCTATAAGGCAGTTCGAGTACACTATGCCCTTGAAAGGAAGTATTTTATATGTTGAATGTTGGTATCCACGGCGAGCAGAGCCAGCTCGTCACCCCCGAAAACACCGCCAAGACCATGGGAAGCGGCACGCTGGACGTGTTCGCCACCCCCGCGCTGGTGGCACTGGCCGAAAAAACCTGCTGGATGAGCGTCGCGTCCGAACTGGACGAGGGCTGCGGCTCGGTCGGCACCAAGCTGGAGCTGGAGCACACTGCCCCCACGCCCGTCGGCATGACCGTCACCTGCGAAAGCGAGCTGACCGCCGTAGAAGGCCGGAAGCTGGTGTTCCATGTGGCCCTCCACGATGAAAAGGGGCCGGTCGGCGGCGGCACCCATGAGCGTTTCATCGTCAACGACGCCAAGTTTGCGGCAAAGGCAGAGGCGAAGAAGAACTAAACCTCTCAGTCAATGCCTGTCGGCATTGCCAGCTCCCCTAATAGGGGAGCCCTTGGCAGAGAGGTCAGGCTTTTCTGTGTCCAAGTGCAGCGGCGGCAGAGGCTCTTCGAGGAGCTGCTGCTCGGCGTGCTGCTGGGCCTCCCAGAGGAGGCGGGCGGCCCGCTCGTTGGCGCGGAACAGCTCAAGATACATTGCTTTATAATCCGGCGCAGCCCACACCCCCTTTCTCCGGACATCCGGAACCATTCGGGGTTAGTCTGCCCGGAACCCATCCGAAAAATCATTCAAGACCTGAGAGGAATCATCCCCCTATGAAAAAAGTCAATCTTTCGTGGGTGGGGGCTCTGCTGGTGTTTGCCCTGCTGCTGTGGTGTACCGCAGCCACGCCCGGCAAGATCGCAGACCCCGCCGCCTATACCTGCGCCGTGTACAGCACGGCCCTTTCGCTGCTGCCGCCGGTGGTCGCCATCGTGCTGGCACTGAACACCAAAGAGGTCTACACCTCGCTGTTGGTCGGCATCGCCACCGGTGCGCTGCTTTACGCCAACGGCAATCTTGAATTGGCCCTGAACACCCTCTTCTTCAACGACGAGGACGGCATGGTCGCCAAGCTGTCCGACAGCAGCAACGTCGGCATTCTCGTCTTTCTGGTCATGCTTGGCACCCTCGTGGCCCTGATGAACAAGGCCGGCGGCAGTGCGGCCTTTGGCCGGTGGGCGTCCACCCACATCCACACCCGGGCGGGTGCGCAGTTTGCCACCCTGCTGCTGGGCGTGATGATCTTTGTGGACGACTACTTCAACTGCCTGACCGTCGGCTCCGTTATGCGCCCCGTGACCGACCGACAGAACGTCTCCCGCGCAAAGCTGGCCTACCTGATCGACGCCACCGCCGCGCCCATCTGCATCATCGCGCCGGTGTCCAGCTGGGCCGCTGCCGTCACCTCTTCGGTGCCGGAAGGCTCGGACATCAACGGCTTTACCATGTTCCTGCGCACCATCCCGTACAACTATTATGCCATCCTCACCATCGTCATGGCCCTGTTCCTGATCTTCACCGGCACCGAGTACGGCTCCATGAAGCTCCACGAGGACAACGCGAAAAAGGGCGACCTCTTCACCACCGAGGACCGGCCCTACGGCAACGACGCCGTTTCCGACACCGACACCACCGGCCACGTCATCGACCTGCTGGCTCCGGTGCTGGTACTGATCGCGGGCTGCATCTTCGGCCTGATCTACACCGGCGGCTTCTTTGAGGGCATCGATTTCGTCACCGCCTTTGCCGACTGCAACGCCTCCATGGGTCTGGTGCTCGGCAGCAGCATCGCGTTGATGTTCACCTTCGTGTTCTACCGGGTGCGGAACGTCCTGACCTTTCAGGATTTCGCAGCCTGCCTCCCCGAGGGCTTCAAGGCCATGGTCAGCCCCATGCTGATCCTGACGCTGGCGTGGACCCTCTCGGGCATGACCAACCTGCTGGGTGCGAAGTTCTACGTCGCCAGCCTGCTCAACGGCAGCGCGGCGGCCCTGCAGTATCTGCTGCCGGTCATCATCTTCCTCGTGGCGGTGGGTCTGGCCTTTGCCACCGGCACCTCGTGGGGCACCTTCTCGATCCTCGTCCCCATCGTCTGCCACGCCTTCCCGCAGGGGGAGATGCTGGTCATTGCCATTGCCGCCTGCCTGTCCGGTGCGGTCTGCGGCGACCACTGCTCGCCCATCTCCGATACCACCATTATGGCGTCGGCGGGTGCTCACTGCAGCCACATCAACCACGTTTCGACCCAGCTGCCCTACGCCATGACCGCGGCCGCTGTCTCGGCTGCCTGCTATGTCATCACCGGCCTGTCGCAGGCCGTTCTGGGGGCCAACGCCAGCCTGCTGACCTCGCTGGTGCTGCTGGGCGTGGCCATCCTGCTCGAGCTGGTAGTCCTGAACGTCATCCGCGTCCGGACAGCGAAAAAAGCCGGCTAAGAAGATTTTCTGCCCGAAAAGCCGATTTGCCTTTCCGTTTTGGCAAAAACATGGTATACTAAAGGAAATTGAGTTATCCGGAGGGAGCATCATGCTCGAAAAAGCATTTCAGGACGTATATACCAAATTCAAGCTGCACTTCTACCAGAATGTGTTCCAGCGGTTCGCCACCCGGGAAGCGACCCTGACCACGGTGGAGTCCTTCTGCATGGAGGGCATCATGGCCATGGGAGAGCCGACCATCGCGGAGTTTTCCCGGATGATGCAGATCTCGACTCCCAACGCGGCATATAAGATCGGCAGTCTGGTGCGGAAGGGCTACGTCGAGAAGATCCAGTCCACCACCGACCGCCGGGAATACCACCTGCGGCCCACCCAGAAATACATCGACTACTACAACATCAGCTATTCCTACCTGCACACGGTCATCGAGCGGGTGCGCGAACGCTTCCCCGAAGAGGACACCGCCAAGCTCGAGGAAATGCTGACCATCATCAGCGACGAGCTGATGCCCGAGCTGGATATGCTGGGGAAAGACCATTCGGACGCTTCCGCAAAGAGTGGCGAAAAAGCCGAATAAACACACGCAAAAAGGCTCTGAGCTTCCTGCCGCAGGACAGGACTCAGAGCCTTTCTATTTTATGCTTTTCAGGAGAACTCGCTCACTAGACGGATGAGCTGACGCACCGGCTGTTTGAGCTGGGCGTCATTCTTATACGCCGCCACCAAATCCCAGAGCTCCGGCTGGTCGCCGAAGGAAAACACGCTGATGTCGTTCGCGCACTCGTGTTCCTCGATCTTGTATCCGCTGGCAAAAGCCACGCCATATTGCCGGGCGACCAGTGCCAACGCCGTATCAATGGTACTCAGCTCGACCACTCTCGGCTCGATCTGGTATTTCTCGAGGATGGCGGCTGCGAACTGCCCCAGACGCATATTCTTTTTGAGGGTCAGGAAGCAATCATTTTCGAGGTATTTCAGGTCGATCCACGGGTAGCGTCGGCCCGGCTCGTTCTTGGCGAGAAGCTCGTAGTTTCCCTTGCGCGGCG
>CAVKZS010000005.1:0-4934 GCA_963660925.1 Eubacterium sp. CAG:38
CGATGGCACCGTGGCCATGGTAAGAAATGCTGTTCAGAACAATACGATCAGCCATGATAAATTTCCTCCAAAATCTCTCATGTCCGCGGCCTGCAACCGGTGCGGACGTTCTTAAGGTTACTTTACCACATCGTTAAAAATCATGCAATGTCAAATTCTTACGATTTTGATGAAATTTTTGTATCGCGTAAAAGATTTAAAAGAAAAACTGTGCGGTCTGCACAACGAAAAGCGGGCGGTGCGGCCTTTTCATCGGGCGCGAAGTTTGTTATACTGGGAGAAAGAAGAATTTCAGGAGGGAAGCAGTTCCATGTCAAAATACATCCTTGCCCTCGATCAGGGCACGACCAGCTCCCGGGCCATCCTGTTTGACGAAGCCCAGAACATCGTGGCCGTCAGCCAGAAGGAGTTCACCCAGTTTTACCCGAAAGAGGGCTGGGTGGAGCACGACCCCATGGAGATCTGGTCCAGCCAGTATGCCGTGATGATGGAGGTCATCGCCCAGAGCAACATCCGGGCGGCAGACCTTGCGGCCATCGGCATCACCAACCAGCGGGAGACCACCATCCTGTGGGATAAGACCACCGGTGCGCCCATTTACAACGCCATCGTCTGGCAGTGCCGCCGGACGGCCCCCATTGTGGACCAGTTGGTGGCGCAGGGCCTGACCGACCATATCCGAAAGACGACCGGCCTGCTGCCGGATGCCTACTTCTCAGCCACCAAGATCCGCTGGATCTTGGACAAAGTGCCGGGCGCACAGGAGCGGGCCGAGAGGGGCGAGATCCTCTTCGGCACCGTGGACAGCTGGCTGCTCTGGAAACTGACTGGCGGGGCCGTCCACGCCACCGACCGCACCAATGCTTCCCGCACCATGCTCTACGACATCCACAAGCTGGATTGGGACGACACCCTGCTCAAAGCCCTGAACCTTCCGCGGGCCATGCTGCCGGAAGTCCGCTCGTCCAGTGAAATCTACGGCACCACCGAGATCCAAGGCGTGCAGGTCCCCATTGCGGGTATGGCCGGCGACCAGCAGGCCGCGCTCTTCGGGCAGACCTGCTTTGCACCGGGCGAGGCCAAGAACACTTACGGAACGGGCTGCTTTTTGCTGATGAACACCGGCGACAAGCCCTTTGAGAGCAAGAACGGCCTTGTCACCACGCTGGCGGCCACTCCCAAAGGCACCGTGCAGTACGCACTGGAAGGCTCGGTCTTTGTGGGCGGCGCGGTCATCCAATGGCTGCGGGACGAGCTGCGGCTGTTCAGCGAGAGCCGGGATGCGGAATATTACGCCCAGAAGGTGCCCGACAACGGCGGCGTTTACCTTGTGCCGGCTTTCACCGGCCTTGGGGCCCCCAACTGGGATATGCGGGCGCGGGGCTGCATCATGGGCATCACCCGGGGCACCAAGCGGGAGCACATCATCCGCGCCGCGCAGGAGTCCATCGCCTATCAGGTGGCCGACCTTGTGCAGGCGATGGAAGCCGACACCGGCCTGAAGCTGGCCTCCCTCAAGGCCGACGGCGGGGCCAGCCGGGACCGCTTCCTGATGCAGTTCCAGTCCGATATCATTGGCTGCCGGGTCCGCCGCCCGGCCATCCGGGAGACGACCGCCCTCGGTGCGGCCTACCTCGCGGGTCTGGCCGTCGGCATCTGGAAGAATACCGACGACCTGAAAAAGCTCTGGGAGTGCGAGATCGAGTACGACCCCGCCATGGAGGACGCCCAGCGGGAAAAGCTGCTCCACCAGTGGCACCGCGCGGTCCGGCGCAGTCTGGATTGGGCGGAAGAATAAACGGAGACATGAAAAAATCCTCTGCCATCGGCAGAGGATTTTTTGTGTAGAGAGATTACTTATTCGCGGCGTCGATCGCCTTGGTCAGCTGACGGGCGATGTACTTGTGGCCGGAGACGGTCGGGTGGCCGTCCAGTTCGGTCTTGGTGTTGGGGATGGCCACATAGGTCAGGTCGTACTCGGCGGCCAGCTTCTTCTCGTAGCGGTTCATCTTGTTGAAGAACTTGCTCCAGCAGGAGATCAGGGGCACAGGGTTGGTGTAGCCCACCAGAATGATCTCGGCATCGGGGTTCAGCTCCCGGATGGTCTGCACGATGGTCTCGAGGTTCGCGGTGGTTACGGGGTAAGCTTCGTTGCAGATCTTGGCCATGCCGGAGGTCAGCAGGTTCCAAGTGGCGTTGACCTCGGCGGTGGTCAGCTTGTATTTTTTCAGGCTCTTGACCAGCGAGTTGAAACCGCCGGCAGTGCGCAGGTCGCCGCTCAGGACAATGGAAGCGGCTTCCTCGGTCTTCCAGTTGGTGGCATTGCCCAGACCCACGATGCAGGGCACCAGTGCGTCGTTGGAGCCGATCTGGATGGAGATCACATCGGCCTGCTTGATGTACTCGCGCATCTGCGGGTAGTTGTACTCGCAGCCGGAGAGCATATTCATGCCGCTCATCTTGCCGTCCCGCAGCAGCTCCACGAGGTCATCGCTCATCAGAGCGGGCAGGCCAAGGTTGATGGCGTGGTCACGATCGAGGTTGTAGACGCTGGCGATCTGGCCGACGTAGCACTGGGCCGGATAGCCCTTGAAGTTGGAGGAAACATCCACGCCCACCATCGAGGTGCCGTGGTTCTCCATGGTCACAAGGCCCACGCCGGAGCAGATGCTGTCGCCCAGCGCGACGTAAGTAAAGCTGTTGGGGTTCTCGCTGGAGGTTTTGGAGGTCGCCTTCTTGGGCTTTTCGGTCTCAGCAGCAGCGGTTTCGGTGGTCTTGGTCTTGTCCGAAGCGGCAGAAGAGCTTGCGGCGTAGTCGGTCTCCGGCTGTTCGGCCTTTGTCTCGGTTTCCGGCTTGCTGTCGGCGGTGCTCTCGCTGGAAGCGGAAGCCGACGGCAGGACGATCACGATCTCGTCGGAGGAAGAAGCATTCTCTTCTTCGGCGGCGGGTTCGTCCTCGGTTTCAGGTGCGGTTTCTTCGGGCTGGGCTTCCACAGCGGCTTCGGCCTCGGGCAGAGCTTCGGAGACAGCATCCGTCTCGGCGGCAAAGGCCGGGATGCTGAGGGTCGAGAAGATCAGTGCCGCAGAAAGCACCAGACTGATCACTTTCTTTTTCATGGCTGGGGGTTCCTTTCTTCTTAATAATCGCGGGGGGTGATCTCCTGCTCGAGCTTGCGGTAGTCGAACTTGGCGGCGGCCGTCAGAGGCATTTCGGGCAGGATCTTATAGGCCACGGGCTGGACGTATTCGGGCAGCTCCTCGGCGCACATCTGGCGCAGCTCGCTGATGATCTGACGCTTCTTTTTGGAAGCCGCAGCGGGCGTGAGCACGAGATACACAAACGGCAGACGGCCCTGCACATGGTCTTTGTCCACACAGCCTACCACCGAGCACTGATGCACGGCGGGGTGCTGGCTGATGACGTTTTCGATCATGGAGGGGAAGATTTTGAAGCCGTCGTGACGGATGATGAGCCGCTTGATCCGGGAATCGAGGAAGACATAGCCCTCTTCGTCCATGTAGCCGATATCGCCGGTGTGGACCCAGATCCGGCCGTCGGGGTGCTTGCGCAGGATCATGGCCGTCTCGTCGGGCTTGTTGTAGTAGCCTTTCATCGCGCCGGGGCCGGAGATGCACAGCTCGCCCCGCTCCCCGATGGGCAGCTCCTTGTCGGTACCCGGCTCAAAGACCGATACCAGCGTGTTGACCAGCGGCAGGCCCACGCTGCCGGGCTTGTTGTGGAAGCCGGCGGCAGCAGTGGCGGCGGAGGAAACTTCGGTCATGCCGTAACCCTTGGCCAGCGGGTATTTCACGCCGTGGGCGGCGAGGAACTCGTTGACGTGGTTCTCGGCCCCCACCGCGATGGCGTCGCCGCCGGCGGCGTAGTTGCGGATGAAGGAGAGGTCTTTGTTTTTCAGTTTGGGGTCAGCGGCCATCTGCTGGTAGTGGGCCGGCACGCCGAACATATGCTCGGGCCGGTGCTTCAGGATCAGGCTGCCGAGTTTCGCCGGGTCGAGGTTCGGGATGATGACGACGGTCAGGCCCAGCACCAGCGGCAGATGCACGCCGCAGGCGTAGCCGTAGGCGATGAAGGGCGGCATGATGTTCATGAGCTTCTGGCCGCGGCAGAACAGCTCCTCGTAGGCGGCGAACTGCTGGGCGATGGCGTTGAAGTTCCGGTCGGTCAGCATGACGCCCTTGGGCGAGCCGGTGGTGCCGCCGGTGTGGACGACCACGCAGGCGTGATCGGGGTCGTAGGGCTCGGCAGCAGTGCTTTCGCCCTGCCCGTTCTCGATCATCTGCTTCCAGTGGATCACATTGGATTTATACCGGTTGCGGTCGGGGTTGGCCAGCTTGTAGCCGACGTTCAGCGGCACGGGCAGCGAGTCGGCAGGGGAGAGCACCACGACGTGCTCCACATGGGTGCGCTTGGCGGCCTGACGGCAGCGTTCGTAGACGACGTTCAGGCAGATGAGGATGCGGGAACCCACTTCCTCGATGTATTCCCGGATGCCCTCTTCGCTGTAACGGGGATCCACCAGATTCAGGGTGGCACCGATCATGTCGGCGGCGTAGAACGCATAGATGACCTCGGGGGTCATCACGCTGACCACGGTGGCGATGTCGCCCTTTTTCATGCCCAGCGCACGCAGGCCGGCCGCGGTCTTTTTGACGTTGACGATGAGATCGGCGTAGGTGATCTTCCGGCCATAGTAATCCAGCGCAGGAGCACCCAGATGCTTCTGGTTCTGCTGGCAGACAAAATCAAAGGCGGAGCAGTCCGGCAAGGTCTGGTCGATAAACTTCGGATCATAGGCCTTCAGCCACGGGCGCGCCTCGGATGCGTAAAGAACTTTTGGTTCAGTTGTCATGTAAATTCTTCCTATTACAATAAATATGGAACCGGATATAGCAGCCAGCCATATTCCATTCCAA
>CAVKZS010000006.1:0-35720 GCA_963660925.1 Eubacterium sp. CAG:38
TCACGGGGGTCACTTTGGGGCTGGCCTTCTGGAAAGCCTTGCCGTCCTTATAGTTATTGCCCTGGAAGACCTCTTTGCCGGTGCGCGCAAGGATCTCTTCGGGAATATCTCTGCCTACTGCGTTGATCATAATTACAAATCCCCCTTATACACGCCGGATGCCTTTGCCAGATCAATGGTGCGCTTTGCGCCGTCGTAGAAGGCGATGTCGATCATCTTGCCGTCAACGGTAAAGACGCCGATGCCCAGAGCCTTCTTGGAGTCGATCTCCTTGACGACCTTCTCAGCGAAGATGATGTCCTTCTGGGTCGGGGTGAAGATCTCGTGGACGATGGGGATCTGGCGCGGGTTGATGATGGATTTGCCGTCGAAGCCCATCAGGTGGATGTTCTCGACGTCCTTGCGGAAGCCTTCCATATCCTTCAGATCGGTGTAGACGGTATCGAAGCACTGCACGCCAGCGGCGCGGGCTGCGATGATCATCTGCTGGCGGGCACCCATCAGCTCAATGCCGGTGCCGGTGATGTGGGTCTGCAAATCCTTGGTGTAGTCGCCGCCGGACAGTGCGATGCCGAACAGACGCTCGTTGGACTCGCAGATCTCCAGAGCGTTCATGACGCCGCGGGCAGACTCCAGAGCAGCGATGATCAGGACTTCGCCCTCGGGACGGCCATAGGTCTTCTCGTCCTCAGCAATCGCGTCGGCAACGATCTGAACGTCCTTTGCGTGCTCGGTCTTGGGGATGCGGATGGAATCGCAGCCGCCTGCAACAGCAGCGCGGATATCCTCACGCCAGTAGGGAGTGTCGAGGCCGTTGATACGGACAACGCGCTCGCAGCCACGGTAGTCGATGGTGCGCAGAGCGTGATACAGGCTGAAGCGGGCAACGTCCTTCTGGTTCTCAGCGACAGCGTCCTCGAGGTCCAGCATGATGGAGTCTGCCTTATAGATGTACGGGTCCTTGATCAGACCGGGCTTCTGCGCGTTCAGGAACATCATGGTGCGGCGCAGGCGTTTCTTGTTCGGGTTCATCATTTGATCGCACCTCCCCAGGGCAGGTTCTCATACTGATCGACAGAGCGGTAAACTGCGCCCTCGATGCGTGCCTTCAGGGTGCAGTCCAGTGCGCCCTTATCCACAATGGTGATCCGGACATCGTTGATGTCCAGATTTTTCAGAGTCTCCAGAGTCACTTTACGGATCTGGTTGCCATACTGGTTGATGACAGAGCTCTCCAGCGAGAAATCGACTTTGCCCTCGCCGGGCTCGACGGTCACCATGCAGTCGCTGGATTCCAGCGTGCCAGCCGTGGCTGCCTTCTTGATCTCCATGCTTTTTCCTCCTTGGTGGATCTTACACTTCTTATTATACCGTTCGCGGCCCCGTGGCCGCTCTTGATGGCTCTATGATAGTCCGGCAACCTTACAAATGGCATAGCAGACATCTTAATATTCATTAAGAAAGTCCAAAAAATCACTTGTACACAAGAGATATTCCATTTTGGCATGGTTTTCGAGCTATCACAATGCCGAACCGCCGTTCCCCGGTTTCGGAGAGCGGCGGACCGGTTCTGAAACTATGATACACTCCGATCTGCGGTTTGTAAAATCGTCAGATCGGATCTTGAACCATTCTCTGGGAGAATGATCGCTTACTGGTTGCTGCGATAGTAATTGATGAGGCAGCCGTCAGCGATGATCTGACGCTCGGGCTCGGTCAGGGCACCGGTGGAGACCGGGAAGGCGGTCACGGTGCCGTCCGGCTTGACGGCGTATGCTGTGAAGCTGGCCTTGTTCTCGAGGACGGCCTTGCGAATGCCGGGCACAAAGATGTAATCGCCCAGCTCGAAGACCTCGGGGTTCTCCACGAGGAAGGGCGTCATGCCCCAGTTGATGCAGTTGGAGCGGTAACGCTTGGTGGCGTACTGCTTGGCGAAGTTGGCGGATGCACCCATGACGCGCTGGCAGGAAGCGGCCTGCTCGCGGGCGGAGCCGTCGCCGGGCATATTGGCGAAGATGGTGGAGCCGATGTCGGTGTTGGCGGGATCGTTCTTGACACCGGCCTTGGTCAGGGCAGCGTAGACGTTCAGCACTTCCTCAGGAAGGGCCTTGCCGGCCTCGCGGTCACGCTCGATCTGGCGCATGACCTTGCTGCGGGAGACGTACTGGGGATCACGGCGGCTCAGAGCGAACTCGGACAGACGCTCGGGGTTGGAGCGATAGGAAGAAGTCTCGCCGGAGGGGATCAGCTCGTCGGTGGTGGTGACGGGGTCGGTGATGTAGGAGCAGACCTTGACCAGCAGATCGTCGGTCAGGGCAGGCATCTCGGGCCAGTCCTTGATGTTCGGGCCGAAGCGCAGCTCAGCATCCGGCTCGGCATGGCCCCAGCCGTTGTAAACGCGCTTCTCGTACAGGGAGGCGTTGTAGTGGTACTCGGGGTTGGTGTACTCCACATCCAGATCGGTGGCCGCAGTCAGCTTGCCGCCGTTGGCTGCGGTGGCCGCGATGGAACGGGCGTCCATCAGGGCAACGGCACTCATCTGGCCCTCGCCCGGCTTGGAACCCTCGCGGTTCGGGAAGTTGCGGGTGGTGTGGCGGATGGAGAACTCGCCGTTGGCCGGGCAGTCGCCTGCACCGAAGCAGGGGCCGCAGAAGCACTCGCGCATGATGGCACCGGCGTTGACCAGATCGCTGGCACGGCCGTTCTTAAGCAGCTCACTCAGGGCAGGCATGGAGCCGGGATAGATGCTCAGGGTGAAGGCACCGTTGCCGCAGCTCTGGCCGCGCAGGATGTCAGCAGCGGCGCAGATGTTGTCAAACGTGCCGCCGGCGCAGCCTGCGATCTCGCCCTGATCGACCCAGATAGCACCGTCGTGGAACTTGCTGTCCAGATTCATCTTCGCACCCTTGATCTGCTTGTTGGCTGCTTCCTGCACGGCGTGCAGGATGTCGGCTGCGTTCTCCTGCAGCTCGTGGATGGTATAGGTGTTGGAGGGGTGCATCGGCATGGCGATGGTGGACTCGATGGTGGACAGGTCGATGTAGACACAGCCGTCGTAGTAGGCCACATCAGCGGGCTGCAGCTTCTTGAAGTCCTGCGGACGGCCGTGGATGGTGTAGTAACGCTGGGTCTCCTCGTCGGTGACCCAGATGGAGGACCAGCAAGTGGTCTCGGTGGTCATGACGTCGATGGCGTTGCGGTACTCGATGGGCAAACCGGCAATGCCGGGGCCGACGAACTCCATGACCTTGTTCTTGACGTAGCCCTTCTTGTAGACGGCACCGCAGATGCTCAGGGCAACGTCGTGGGGGCCGATGCCCGGACGGGGCTTACCGGTCAGGTAGATGGCGATGACCTGCGGACGGGCGAAGTCGTAGGTGCGGCCCAGCAGCTGCTTTGCCAGCTCGCCGCCGCCCTCGCCGACGGCCATGGTGCCCAGTGCACCGTAGCGGGTGTGGGAGTCGGAGCCGAGGATCATCTTGCCGCCGCCGGCCATGGTCTCACGGTTGTAGCTGTGGATGTTGGCCATATTGGTGGGGACGTAGATGCCGCCGTATTTGTGAGCAGCGGACAGCGCAAACTTGTGGTCGTCCTCGTTGATGGTGCCGCCGACGGCGCACAGGCTGTTGTGGCAGTTGGTCAGGACGTAGGGCAGCGGGAACTGCTTCATGCCGGAAGCACGGGCGGTCTGGATGATGCCGACATAGGTGATGTCGTGGCTGGTCATCGAGTCGAACTTCAGCTGCAGCTGGTCAGGGTCGCCGCTCTTGTTGTGGGCCTGCAGGATGCCGTAGGCCATGGTGCCCTTCTCGGCTTCCTTTGCGTCCACGGTGCGGCCGGTCTTCTGGGCCACTTCCTCGGGGCAGGAGCAGATGGTCTCACCGTTTACGAGGTAGATACCAGTATCGTAAAGTTTCAGCATAATACTCTCCTTCAACAAAAAATCCGGGAGAGGGAGAAGAACCTCTTCTTCCTTCTCCCGGAGGCAGATTTCAACGAACGGGATTCACGTTATTTGGTTAAGACAGCGGAACAACACCCAGAATGATCGAGAAGATCAGCATAATGATGCTGACACCCCAATAAATGGGAATGCTGAACTTCATGTGATCTTTCAGCTCGACATTTGCCAGACCGGTTGCCAGATAAGTAGCCGGAACCAGCGGGCTGACCATCAGGGCCAGATTCTTGCCGATGATCATAGCGCAGGCAGTGCTCAGCGGAGCGATGCCATAGGTGCTGCCAACTTCGATGACCAGCGGCATAATGCCATAGAAGTAAGCATCGGTGCCGATGCACAGACCCAGAGGCAGAGCAAGAATACCGAAGATAATGTGCAGATACTGGCCCATGAAGCCGGGGATGATGGAGATGATGACATTTGCCATTTCCGTCAGCATACCGGTGCCGTCGAACACACCGACCATGGCACCTGCGCTGAACAGGGTAGCAGAGATGATCAGGGCTGCGGGAGCGTGCTTCTTGATCAGCTTATCCTGCAGCTTCAGGTCGGGGTAGTTGACAGCCAGTGCGATGGACAGTGCAACCATAAAGGCAACGTAGCTGGTGACAACGCCTGCGGACAGAACAGCCAGCAGAGCGATGGTGAGCAGCAGGTTGAAGATCAGCAGCTTCGGACGGCGCAGAGCTGCTTCTTCCTGCTGCTGCTTTTCATCGACGGCCACCTCTTCGCCCTTGCCCTGACCGGCACCGTGCTTGACAGCAGACATACCCAGCAGGACAGCAATAACAATGTTCGCAACCAGACCCATGATCTGGACCGGGATCAGGATGTGCCACAGATCGTTTGCATCCATCGTCAGAACGGTTGCAGCGCGGGCAACAGGGCCGCCCCAAGGCAGCAGGTTCATAACACCCATGCAAGCACCGGTCAGACAGAGCAGAATGCGAATGTCGATGTTCATCTTCTTGTATACAGGGTACAGGGCGGGGATGGTGATCAGAACGGTGGTTGCGGTAGTGCCATCCAGATGTGCAATGGTTGCGATGATGGCAGTAGCCACGGTAACCGCGATGACGTTATTGCCAGCGATCTTGACCAACTTTTGGACGATAACATCAAACAGGCCGGTGTCGCTCATGACGCCGAAATAGATGACCGAGAAAATAAACAGGATGCCGTTGGTGGTCGTGGTCTTGACGCCGTCCTTAATGAAACCGGCGACATCAATGGGGCTGTAGCCCAGCAGCAGAGCTGCGATGGCAGGGATCAGAGTCAGCACCACGATAGGCGACATCTTACCCTTCAGCAGCAGAAACACGATCGCAACGATCATGATAAAACCAATAAGTGCTACCATAAGATTTGTTTTTCCTCCTAATTGACATTTGCTTCATTACCAAATACGCGCGGTGTTCGTTCAAACCTCCTTTTCCAAATTTATTCATTCAAGGGCTCTCAGACCCCTAAAAGACTTGCGGGGAGACGGCGGCTCATCCAATGGAGCTGCTCGTCCGGGATGCCGTGGTCGGACAAGTATTGCAGATACTCCTGCATGGCGAGTTCCCAATGGGGATTCTCGGTCTGTCCGCCGTCGGTGCTGATGAGCACATTCTTATAGCCGACCTCTTTGATGACCTCAAAGTTCTCGGGCAGGTTGCTCTTGTATTTGCCGCCGCCCATGTTCTGCGCATAGCAGCGTTCCAGCAGGACATCGTAATCCTTGACGATCTTCTTCTGATCCTCGATGCTCATGTTGACGACCCACCACTCCGGATGGGTGATGACCAGCTTCTTGACACCGGCAGCGCGGGCTGCATCGCAGACGATGAAGCTCTCTTCCGGCGAGATATGTGCAGTGCCGAGCACGGCATCGTAATCCTTGACCAGCTGGAAGATGTCCTTCATCTCGGGAACGATCTTGCCGTTCTCGGTCACCTTCACGCCGTCGTCCGGGTTCTTGCCGAATTTTGCCAGATGGTTCTGTGCGTGCTGCGTCGGCAGCCAGACCACTTTGGCCCCCAGCTTGAGGGCCGTCTCCACGGCAACGGGGTTCAGCCCGCCGACATGGTGGTTCAGGGTGATGCTGCCATACATGGTGAAGTTGTTCTTTCCGTAAACACGCTCGTTGTAGCGGTTGCAGAGATAGGCGCGCTCCGCCGTGCTGCCCTGATGGGACTTGATGACGATGGCCCGCGCACCTGCTTTCACAGCGGCGTCGGTCAGTTCCAGATCGTCGTAAGCCCGGAGGCGCAGATCCGGATTGGTGTGAACGTGGAGGTCAAAGACCCCTTCCAGTGTGCAGCGGCCCATGGTATCCGACGCCCCTTTCCAAGAAATATACACAAAAGTGTTGTTCAAATCCATTGAACTTCTGGCATCTCTAGTATATAATCAATCCTGTACATAGAAAAGACATAATTTGTTCACAGCCCCCATAGGTAAAACCGATAGCAAGAGAGAGTTTTCTGTCATTTTTGGAGGAATTGTCATGGATCTCCGCGAACTATACTATCTGAACGCTCTTGATGAAGAGCAAAGCATCTCGAAAGCCGCCGAGCGGCTGTACATTGCGCAGGCCAGCATGAGCCAGTTTTTGCGCCAGTTCGAGGCACAGCTTGGCTCCCCCATCTTCGTGCGCACCAACAAGGGCATCCGCCCCACCCCTTCCGGCAAGATCTTTCTGGGCCACGCCAAGCACATTTTAAAAGAGTACCAGCAGGCCCAGCAGGAGTTCTGGGACAACGAGAACACGGTCGGCGGCACCGTGTTCTTCGGGGTCAGTTCCTTCCGCGGCAGCTATGTGATGCCGCCCATCCTGAAAAAATTCTACGACCAGAACCCCCGGGCCACCATCAACATCTACGAGGGCAACAGCATGAATCTGGTGCAGAAAGTCCGGGAGGGCGAACTGGATCTCGCACTCTCCGCCTACCCCATCGTCAGCACCGAGGGCATCCAGATGGAGTACCTCTACCGGGACGAGGTGCTGTTGGTCGCCACCAAAGACCACCCGATCCTGCAGCAGGCCCGCAGGGACGAGGCCGGCCGGCTCCGCGTCTCGATGGAAGAAGTCACCCGCTACGAGTGCATCCTCAGCGGCAAGGATACCATGCTGGGCCACCTGATCCGGAGTGCGTTCGGGGCCTACGGCCTGCGGCTGAAATCGAAGCACGACAACATCACCGCCGCGTTTGCTGCATCCATGGCCCGGGCGGGCCTTGCGCTGGCCTTCACCTACCGTTCCTGCATCGTCGAAGAGCCGGACGTCGTCTATCTCTCGCTGGGGTCGCAGGGGCTTTATCTCCGGCTTGCCCTGCTCTCCCCCACCACCGACTACCGTTCCAAGGCGACGCTGGCCCTGACCAAGCTCCTCCGCGAAGAACTGAGCGGCAAAAACGCAGACAAAAAGACACCCTCGCCGTCCAGTCAGATCAACGAGGGTGCTCTGTAAAATTGGATTCTGTTTAGGTATGGTTGAATCCCTTGCCAAAGACCTCGGTGGTGCTCAGCATCGAGATAAAGGCATTGAGGTGCTGCTGATGGATGAAATCCTGCAGCTGGCTGGCCTCGCGGTGGGTCAGGGTGGTGTAGATCATGTAATGGGGCTTGTCGGTATACGCGCCGAAGCAGGGCGTATAGGTCGCGCCGCGCACCAGCTTTTTCATGACGAAATCGCAGATGGGGTCCTTGTCGTCGCAGATGATGAGGATGGCCTTGCACATCTTGATCTTTTCCAGCACGGCGTCGATGACCAGCGACTTCACAGTCAGGCCGACGAAGGAATACAGTGCGGTATACAGGTCGAACACGAAGCAGGCCGCGACGACCATGAACAGGTCGGTCAGGAACAACGCCGCCGCAATGTTGTGCAGATGGGTGTATTTTTCGACGATCAGCGCGATGACGTCGGTGCCGCCCGAGGACGACCCCACATTGAAGAGCAGGGCCGACGCGATGGCCGGCAGTGCGATGGCGAAGATCAGATCCAGCATGGGCTGATCGGACAGGGGACCGGACAGCGGCACCCATTTTTCCAACAGCATCAGTTCCACCGACATCAGAAAGGTGGCGTAACCGGTGTTGAGAGCAAATTCTTTTCCCAGAAAGATCAGACCCAGCACCAGCAGGGCGATATTGGCTGCGGAGGAGAAGGCCGAGGCCGACAGCGGGGTCAGCTTGGCCGCCAGAGCTGCCATACCGGTGACGCCGCCGAACACGAAGTTGTTGGGGAACTTGAAGAAGTAGACACCGATGGACATGATGGTGATGCTCAGGGTGATGACGGCATATTTTACGCCGTATTTCAGGATTTTTTCTTTCATGGTGGGGTCCTCTGGCCGCAACGCCGACGTCTTTCTCTCTTTTTCTCACGTTTTATCCGGCGGACGCTCCTCCGCACGGAAGCAATCGTAACACGAAAAAAACAGCCGGTCAAGTATTTTAAACAAAAACAAAGGCGTCCGCCCATGGTTTTCCACAGACGGACGCTTTCTTGTTTAAAATCGTTCTTACAGCTTCTTGCCGGTCAGCAGCTCGTAAGCTTCCTCGTACTTGGCAATGGTCTTGTCGATGATCTCCTGCGGCAGGTCGTAGTTGCTGTCGGGGTTGGCCTTGAGCCAATCGCGGACGAACTGCTTGTCGAAGGAGGGCTGGCTGTGGCCGGCCTCATAGCCTTCCAGCGGCCAGAAGCGGGAGGAATCGGGGGTCAGCATCTCGTCGCCCAGCACGACGTTGCCGTTCTCGTCCAGACCGAACTCAAACTTGGTGTCGGCGATGATGATGCCGCGGCTGAGAGCGTACTCGGCGCACTTCTTGTACAGGGCAATGGTGTTGTCACGCAGCTTGGCGGCGTACTCGGCACCCTTGCCCGGGAAGAGCTTTTCCAGCACGTCGATACTCTGCTCAAAGGTAATGTTCTCGTCGTGGTCGCCGATCTCGGCCTTGGTGGAGGGAGTGTAGATGGGCTCGGGCAGCTTATCGGACTCTTTCAGGCCCTCGGGCAGCTTGATGCCGCCGGCCGCGCCGTTCTCCTTGTAGCTGGCCCAGCCGCTGCCGGTGATGTAGCCGCGGACGATGCACTCGATGGGCAGCATGGTCAGCTTGCGGCACATGGTGCACTTGCCCTCGAACTGGGGCTGCTGGAAGAACTCCGGCATATCCTTGTTGTCCACGCTGATGAGGTCGTTGGGAACAACATCCTTGGTATAGTCGAACCAGAATTTGCTCATCTGGGTCAGAACTTTGCCCTTATTGGTCACTTTGTTTTTCAGGATCACGTCAAAAGCGGAAATGCGGTCGGTCGCAACCATGATGAGGCTGTCGCCGTTGTCATAGATCTCGCGTACTTTACCTTCCTTGATGGGCTTGAATTCCGTCATAGCACACACTCCATTTTCCTTTGTTTTGTTCACGGCGATGCCGCTTTGCCTTACACAATTATCTTATCATAGTTTCCGCGACTTTAAAAGAAACAGAATGAGAGGAAAACAGGCCACTTTTTGGGATTTTCTCGTGAAAATTGCAAAAAATCAGGGGTATTTTTCGTCATTTTGACGATAAAAGTCATACTTTCGTCGGGTTTCGGGCAGATTTTCCCCCGCTTTCCTTCCGCCTTGATTTTGTGAAACCTGCACAGGTTTTTGCCCAAACCATTGACGAAACTGCCGAAACACAGTATTCTACTTTATAATATGTTTTTGTATCCATCCCTTCCGACCAAAGGAGTTTCAAATATCATGCGTCCACTCATTGTCGCCCACCGCGGTGCGTCCCATCTCGCGCCCGAAAACACCCTCGTCTCCTTCCGCACCGCCAAAGCCCTCGGTGCCGACGGCATCGAGATGGATGTCCAGATGACCAAGGACAAAAAGCTGGTCATCGCCCATGATTTCGTCACCGACCGGGTGTCCAACGCCCACTATGACATCTTCAACACCGATTTCGACACCCTGCGCCAGCTGGATTTCGGCAGCTGGAAAAGCCCGGATTACGCCGGCGAAAAGATCCCGACGCTGGAAGAGGTGCTGGAGATTGGCCGGGATATGAAGATGATCCACATCGAGCTGAAGCCCTACTTTGACCGGGACAAGGATTTCGTCGAGCGGGTGTTGGATACCGTCGTGGACATGGGCTGTGCGGACAAAGCTGTCATCACCTCGTTCCAGTACGACCTGCTCCGGCAGGTCAAGGAGCAGATGCCCCAGATGAAAACAGCGGCCCTCTTTTTAAATATGGAGTCCACCCACTTTCCACCCCCGTCGCTCTGGGAAGACCTCGGTCTGACCAACGGCGACCCGCTGCTGGAAACGCTCTCCCAGCCTCAGACCCTCGGCGAAATGATGGAACTGGCGCAGGACCCCGATGCGCTGGACGGCGAGAACGGCCCGGTGTTCCAGTATTACCGCGACCGATTTCTGGCCATGTGCTCCAACTTCCCGGGCAAAAACCTGCTCGAGATCCTAGAGGATTACTTCTATCAGATCGACCTGCCCCGCTATATTTCTCAGTTTGATTTCCCCATCGACTACATCGGCCCGACCTACTACGGTTGTTTCCGGGATACCAAGCTCGTCTCCAAGATCAAGGAAATGGGCTTCACCCCCGCCCCGTGGCCCATGTTCCTCGAGAACCGCCGGGAGCTGCGCAGTCTGCTGAAAATGCAGCCGGAAGTCATCGTGACCAACCAGCCCGAGCTGCTGCGGTCGGTGATCGAGGCGCAGGAAAGCGGGCAGAAGCTTCCCGACACCGACGATCTGCCCCTGAACAACCCCGAAGCCCTCGCCGCCGAACAGCTGCCCGAAAATTCATAAAAACTTCAAAGAGCTGCCTCTTGACAGCTCTTTCTTTTTGCATATAATAGTTCTGTATCAAACAGTTTCGTGTGAAACAGTTCTGCGCATAATCCACAACAAATGAGGTATCTTCATGTACGATCCTACCAAATCTTTGGCTGAGCGCGAGGCGGGCTGCAAATGCCACGAGCCGCCTTGGGATCCGCCGCAGGTCATCCCGGCCATGATGCACCGGGTGAACAACCTGATCTTCCGCAAAACCAACCATTTCAGCCGCCAGAACCACGTCGAGGACGTGACCCCCATGCACGGCTGGATCCTGAGCTACCTGTACCACCACACCGACGCGCCGGTGTTCCAGCGGGACATCGAGCGGGAGTTTTCCATCACCCGCTCCACCGTGACCAACATTCTCCAGCTGATGGAGAAGAAAGGCTACATCGAGCGGCAGAGCGTGCCGCAGGACGCCCGGCTGAAACAGCTGATCCTGACCGAGCAGGGGGTGCAGCTCCACGAAAAGACCATTCTCTCCTTCCACCAGACCGAGGAATGCGTCAACACCCTGCTGACGGCCGAAGAACAAGCCGAATTGCTCCGTCTGCTGAACAAGCTCAAGGACGGGCTTCAGTAATTCCAAAATCCAATACGATAGGAGGATCTTCCAATGATCAAAAAGCTTGTGTCACATTTGGGCGAGTACAAGCGCGCCGCGATCCTGACACCGATCTTTGCCGCACTGGAAGCGGTCATGGACATTCTGCTGCCGACCCTGATGGCCTTTATCATCGACCAAGGCATCGAGAAAAGCGACATGAACGCCATCGTCAAGTACGGCCTGCTGACCTTCTTGGTGGCCGCCATCGCCCTGCTGCTGGGCGTGCTGGCCGGCAAGTATGCCGCCAAAGCATCCACCGGCTTTGCCGGAAACCTGCGCGATGCCATGTATGAGAGTATCCAGCATTATTCCTTCTCCAACATCGACAAGTTTTCCACTGCCGGTCTGGTCACCCGCATGACCACCGACGTCACCAATGTGCAGAACGCCTTCCAGATGATCGAGCGGATGTGCGTCCGTGCCCCGGTCCATCTGATCTTCGCCCTCATCATGGCGTTCTCCATCGGCGGCCCGCTGGCGTTGATCTTCGTCATTGCCGTGGCCTTTCTGGTCGTGGTGCTGGCGTCCATCATGATCCCGACCTTCAAGATCTTCGACCGGGTGTTCAAGAACTACGACAACCTGAACGCCTCGGTGCAGGAGAACGTCTCGGCCATCCGGGTGGTCAAGAGTTTTGTCCGCGAGGGCTTTGAAAACGAGAAGTACACCAAGGCCTGCGAGAGCCTGTACAAGCAGTTCGTCAACGCCGAGAGCCGCCTGAGCTTCAACAACCCGGCCATGCTGACCGCCGTTTACGGCTGCAACCTCGCCCTGAGCTGGTTCGGCGCACACTATGTGCTGGCCGGCGTCATCACCACCGGCCAGCTGAACGCCCTGTTCGGCTACATCATGAACATCCTGATGGCCCTGATGATGCTGAGCATGGCTTTCGTCATGCTCTCCATGTCCGCCGCTTCCGCCAAGCGTATCGTCGAAGTGCTGGACGAGACCACCGACCTGCCCCCGGCCAAGAACCCGGTCAGCACCGTGGCCGACGGCTCGGTGAAGTTCGACCACGTTACCTTTAAGTATAAGCACGGCACCGGCCATCCCGTCCTGAACGACATCACCTTTGAGATCAAGCCCGGCGAGACGCTGGGCATCATCGGCGGCACCGGCAGTGCAAAGTCCAGCCTCGTGCAGCTGATCCCCCGCCTGTACGATGCCGAGAGCGGCACCGTCAGCGTCGGCGGCGTGGATGTCCGGGATTACAACCTCGACGTCCTCCGCCGGGAAGTCTCGATGGTGCTGCAGAAGAACGTCCTGTTCTCCGGCACCATCCTCGACAACCTGCGCTGGGGCGACGAGAACGCCAGCGAGGAAGAGTGCATCCGGGTGGCAAAGCTGGCCTGCGCGGATGAGTTCATCGAGCGGTTCCCCGATAAGTACAATACATGGATCGAACAGGGCGGCTCCAACGTCTCGGGCGGCCAGAAACAGCGTCTGACCATCGCCCGCGCCCTGCTGCGCAAGCCGAAAGTCCTCATTCTGGACGATTCCACCAGCGCGGTGGATACCGCCACCGACGCCAAGATCCGCAAGGCGTTCCGGGAAGAGATCCCCGGCACCACCAAGATCATCATCGCACAGCGCATCTCCTCGGTTCAGGACGCCGACCGCATCCTTGTGCTGGATGACGGCAAGATCAACGGCCTCGGCACCCACGAAGAGCTGCTGAAAACCAATCAGATCTATCAGGAAGTCTACAACAGCCAGACCCAAGGCGGCGGCGACTTCGACAAGCAGGGAGGTGAGCAGTAATGGCTCAGGCAAAAGTAGTTCAGGGGCCCGGCAACCGCGGCATGGCAGGCCGTCCGCGCCCGAAGGTCGAAAATCCCGGTCTGCTGCTCAAGCGGATCATGGCCGAAGTGTTCAAGCACTATCTGCCCCACTGCATTCTGGTGCTTGTCTGCATCATTGTCAGCGCGCTGGCCAATGTGCAGGCCAGCCTGTTTTTGCAGAAGCTCATTGACGATTACATCGTCCCCATGACCCAGCAGCAGAACCCCGACTTCGCACCGCTGGCCGGTGCCCTGCTCCGGGTGGGCTGCATCTATCTGGTGGGCATTCTGGCCGCATGGCTGAACGCCCGCATCATGGTCAACGTCACGCAGGGCACCCTGCGCAACATCCGCATCCAGCTCTTCACCCACATGGAGAGCCTGCCCATCAAATACTTTGATTCCCATCCCCACGGCGACATCATGTCGGTCTACACCAACGACGTGGACACCCTGCGCCAGATGCTCAGCCAGAGCATTCCCCAGCTGGTGTCCAGTGCCATCACCATCGTGTCGGTCTTTGCCAGTATGTGCATGATGAGCCTGCCCCTGACCCTCGTGACCATGGTCATGGTGGCCCTGATGCTCTTCTGTTCCAAGAAGATCACCGGCATGAGCGGCAAGTACTTCGTCGAGCAGCAGCGCGACCTCGGCAAGGTGAACGGCTACATCGAAGAAATGATGGAGGGCCAGAAGGTCGTCAAGGTCTTTACCCACGAGCAGAAGGCTCTGGCCGGCTTCCGGGAGCTGAACAATAAGCTCAAAGACAGCGCGGACAAGGCCAACAGCTTCGCCAACATCATCATGCCCGTCACGGCCCAGCTGGGCAACATCAGCTATGCGGTCTGCGCCCTCGTCGGCGCGGCCATGGCCGTCGGCGGCGTAGGCGGCACGACCCTCGGCACCGTCGTCGCCTTCCTCGCCCTGAACAAGAGCTTCAATATGCCGATCAGTCAGGTGTCCATGCAGGCCAACAGCATCATCATGGCTCTGGCCGGTGCCGAGCGCATCTTCAAGATGATGGACGCCGAGAGCGAGACCGACGAAGGCTATGTCACCCTCGTCAATGCCAAGTACGACAAGGATGACAACCTCGTGGAGACCGCCGAGCGCACCGGCATCTGGGCGTGGAAGCACCCCCACCACGACGGCACCACCACCTACCACAAGCTGGAAGGCGACATCACCTTCACCGACGTGGATTTCGGCTATGTGCCCGAAAAGACCGTCCTGCATGACATCAACCTCTATGGCCGTCCGGGGCAGAAGATCGCCTTTGTCGGCTCCACCGGTGCCGGCAAGACCACCATCACCAACCTGATCAACCGCTTCTACGACATCTCGGACGGCAAGATCCGGTATGACGGCATCAACATCCACAAGATCAAGAAAGCCGACCTTCGCCGCTCGCTGGGCATCGTCCTGCAGGACACCCACCTGTTCACCGGCACGGTCCTCGAGAACATCCGCTACGGCCGTCTCGACGCCTCCGATGAAGAGTGCATCGCCGCTGCCCGCCTCGCCAACGCCGACGGCTTCATCCAGCGTCTGCCCGACGGCTACAACACCATGCTGACCGGCGACGGCGCAAACCTCTCGCAGGGCCAGCGGCAGCTGCTGGCCATCGCCCGCGCTGCGGTCGCCGACCCGCCGGTGCTGATTCTCGATGAGGCTACCTCCTCCATCGACACCCGCACCGAAGCTCTGGTGCAGCGCGGCATGGACGGCCTGATGTACGGCCGCACCTCCTTCGTCATCGCCCACCGCCTGTCCACCGTCCGCAACGCTGACTGCATCGTGGTCCTCGAGCAGGGCCGCATCATCGAGCGCGGCAGCCACGATGAGCTGATCGCCAAGAAGGGCAAGTATTATCAGCTGTATACCGGCAATCTGGCGGAGTAAGCCTCTCTCTTCTTGGCTCCCACTTTGGGGGAGCTGGCAAAGCCGTCAGGCTTTGACTGAGAGGGCAAGCCCGGCGGAAATCGAGCAAAAAGCAACGCGATACGATGGCTCTTTTGGAGCAGGATCGTATCGCGTTGTTTTATTTATTTGTTGGCGTCCTTGCCCTCTCAGTCTGCTTCGCAGACAGCTCCCCCAGAGTGGGAGCCATTGGCATATCGGTTCAGTCCATTCTGATTGAACAAAGTTTTTCATAACGCAAAAAGCCGGGCCCTGCGGTCTGGATTCACGGCATCAAAACTGTGAATCTGGACAACAGGGCCCGGTATTTTATTTTGTTTTGCTTTACCGGATAAAATTGGTCATCGGGCGGCGGGGATTGTCGGGGTGGTTGATGCCGGCGGCCTTGCCTGCCTCGATGCACTGGAGCAGCCACGCCATGTTGCGGCCCAGCTCCTTCATGACGGCGCAGCCCTCTTCGTCCTGAAGCACCTGCTCGGGCTTGGAGCCGTGCACCATGGCCCAGTAGGAGCCGTTGACCAGCGGCATATGGAAGAACTGGGGGTACTTGACCAGCTGATCGAGGGTGGTAGTGGTTCCGGCGCGGCGGGCCGAACAGCAGATGGCAGCGGGCTTGTAGGCCAGATACTTGCCGCCCGCGTAGGACAGGCGGTCCATGAAGCTGGTCATGTTGCCGGAAGCCGACGCATAGTGGACCGGGCTGCCGAACACAAAGGCATCGGCAGTCTTGGCTTTCTCGATGGCCTCGTTGACCACGCCGCCAAAGACGCAGCCATTGCCGGAGGCACAGCCGCCGCAGCCGATGCAGCCACCTACGGGCTGGGTACCGACGTTGAGGATCTCGGTCTCGATGCCCGCGGCGTTCAGCTCGCCGGCCACCAGAGACAGCGCGGTATAGGTGCAGCCCTTGGCATGGGGGCTGCCGTTGATGAGCAGGACTTTCATAGCAGAATACTCTCCTTCCTGCGCCGCAAAACACCCGGCGCACTGGTTTGATTTTAGCATAAACCCGCCCCCAGTGCAAGGAACGCCCTTGACAAAGGCGGAGATGCAGGCGATAATATAAAGATGCAAACGGAACATTTTCCATTCCATATATAAAGGAGGCTGACCCCATGCGTGTAATTGCAGGAGAAGCCCGCGGCAGACGGCTCGAGGCTCTGCCCGGCACCGACGTGACCCGCCCGACCCTCGATCAGGTCAAGGAGGCGATGTTCAGCGTCGTTCAGTTCGACCTGCCCGGTGCCCGGGTGCTGGATCTGTATGCCGGCAGCGGACAGCTGGGCATCGAGGCCCTTTCCCGCGGCGCGGCACGGTGCGTTTTTCTGGACGAGAACCGCGACGCCGTGAACATCGTGATGAAAAACTGCAAGAACTGCGGCGTGTTCGACCGCAGCCGGGTCAACATCGGCGAGGCAGCACGGTATCTCTCGGCCTGCCATGAGCAGTTCGACATCGTTCTGCTGGACCCGCCCTTCCGGAATGGTACACTGGAAGCGATCCTGCCCGCTGTGGACAAGGTGACGGCACCCGGCGGCATTGTCCTGTGCGAGAGCGAGACCGGCATCGTCCTGCCTGCCGAAGTGGGCGGGCTGACCCTGAAAAAACAATACAAGCACGGCAAGGTGCTGCTGTGGAAATATACGAAGCCCATGCCGCAGGAGGGGGAGCAAGCATGAACGTAAACGAGCTTTTGGATACCATTGAGGACGCACTGGAAGAGAGTGCGGGGATGCCGCTGTCCGGCGGCAAGCGGATCGTGGACGTGGAGCAGATCCGGGATTATCTGGACGAGGTCCGCGCCAACCTGCCCGTGGAGCTGCGGCAGGCCCAGTCCATCGTCAGCGACCGCGCCCAGCTGATCGAATCGGCCAACGCACAGGCGCAGGCCATCGTGAAAAAAGCCGAGGAGCGGGCGCGCATTCTGGTCAGTGAGGCTGAGATCGTCAAGGCTGCGCAGCAGCGTGCCTCCGAGATCGTTTCCTCCGCCCAGACCGAGGCCCGGACCCTCCGCCAGACCGTGACGGATTACTGCGATAATATGCTCAAGACCACCGAAGATACCATGGCTGAAAACGCCGCGCAGGTCAAGAGCGTGCGGGCAAATCTCCGCCAGAACCCCCGCAAGGGCCTGTAATGCCGTCTTTGGAAATCTCTGGGAATAAGAACGACGCCTCTGTGAGCAAAAGTGACGGCTCACAGGGGCTTTTTTTGTCACATTTTGCAGGAGAAAACCCTGTGAAAAACCTTGCAATCGGGGGCCTGATTTGCTACAATAAAATTGTATCAGCAGGGCTTGTCCGGAATACCGGGCAAAGACCGCCTTTGCTGGTGCAATTACTCCGAAAAAACCGAAAGGAGGCTGGGGCATCATGGAAACCGAAACGCTCCATCCACAGTTCGACCCGGCCTCGTTTGAGCATATTCCTGTGCTGCTGAACGAGTGTCTGGACGGGCTCGCCATCGACCCGGCTGGCATCTATCTCGACGGAACGGCAGGCGGCGCAGGACATTCCCGCCAGATCGCCCTGCGGCTGGACGCCGAAAAGGGCGGGCAGCTGATCTCGCTGGATCAGGACCCCGACGCGGTGCAGACCGCACGGGCACGGCTTGCCGGTTTGCCGGCCACCGTGGTGCAGATCAACTTCCGCTATGCGGGACAGGCCCTCGAGCAGCTGGGGATCGACAAGATCAACGGTGCGCTGCTGGACCTCGGCGTATCGAGCCACCAGCTGGACGACGCGGCACGGGGCTTCTCGTACCGGGCCGACGCACCGCTGGATATGCGGATGAGTCAGGAGGGCGAGACCGCTGCCGACCTCGTGAACAGCGAGAGCCGGGAAGAACTGGCCCGCATCCTGCGGGACTACGGCGAAGAGCCTTACGCATGGCAGATCGCCGGAAAGATCGTGGAGGCGCGGGAGGCGGCCCCCATTGAGACGACCCTGCAGCTGGCCGACATCGTGGCCAGCGCAATGCCTCCGGCCGAGCGGCGGAAGAACAAGAACCCTTCCCGCCGGACTTTTCAGGCATTGCGGATCGCCGTGAACCACGAGCTGGATGCACTGGACGATGGCCTGAACACGATTTTTGAGCATCTGGCACCGGGCGGGCGGCTCTGTGTCATCACCTTCCATTCGCTGGAGGACCGGCTGGTGAAGAACAAGTTCCGCCGCTGGGCCACCGTCTGCACCTGCCCGCCGGAGTTTCCGGTCTGCGTCTGCGGCGGCAAGGCGAAGGCCAAGCTTATCACCCGCAAACCCATTGAAGCAAATACGCAGGAGCTGGAAGAGAACCGGCGCAGCCGGTCAGCCCACCTGCGGGTTTTGGAAAAGTGCTGAGAGCGGCTGCTCCCGGCATACAGTGAGGAGGAGATCACCATGGGTCAGGCAGCATACGATACAACGGCACCACGCCGCAGAAGAACACCCCAGACACAGCAGAATGTGCCCCTGCGGGTGGAAAAGGGCGGCAAACGCCGTCTGTCGCCGGTGCGGGCTGCGATGCAGCACGCCATCCAGCTGGTATCGCTGGCATTGCTGGTGGGGTTTGCCGTCAGCCTGCTGTGGAGCGAGGCCCAGCTGGTGGAACTGAACGATCAGATCCAAGACGCCAAGGCCCAGCTCGTCAGCGAGCAGAGCCAGTACACCTATTATAACAGTGCGCTGAACAGCAAGACAAACATCACCAGCGTCGAAGAGGCGGCCAGCCGCCTTGGGCTGATGAAGATCGACCAGAGCCAGATCACCTACATCCGGCTGGATCAGGGCAGCGTGCTGGTGCGCAAGGAGTCGGCCGTGCATCAGTGGACCGATTTCCTCCACGATGGTGCCATGACCGTCTTTGCGGCCATCAACCCGGCAAAATAAACCAAGAATCGAAAAGCGTGCGGCAGCGCACGCTTTTTCGGTTTCTGAGGAGAAGAACCAATGCAAGAACCATCCCCGAAGCCTCACAAGAAAGTATTCTACCGCCTGCGCCGCAGCGATCCGCACGAGCGTCTCAGTGCGCCGCTGCGAAAGATCAGCTATGGTGCGGCGGTACTTTTCATCCTGCTGGCAGCCGGCATCGTGATCCACAGCCTGTACAACATCCAGATCCGGGACGGTGCGACCTACCGCCAGTATGCCGCTGAGCAGCAGCTGCTGGACAGCACCATCCAAGCCACCCGCGGCGAGATCTACGATACGTCCGGCATCACGCTGGCCTCCACCAGCGTGGTCTGGACCATCTGGGCCGACCCCAGTTACAGCACGGCCCTCTTCACCAGCAAGACCGACGAGGAGACCAAGGCCGTGACCAAGACGGCGGATCCGGCGGCACTGGCCGAGGTCAGCGGGCAGATCACTCTGCGGCTGCTCTCGGGCGACGGTGCCTCGCTGGACAGCGTGGACACCTCGTCGGAGGAGTACCAGAAGCAGTACCAGACTGTCTACGACGCCCTGTCCAAGAACGACTCGTCCTATCAGGTGCTGGCCACCAAGGTGAACAACGCCATCAAGCTTTCCATCGAGAAATACATTTCCGAGTACAACAAGGCTCACAAGCGGGCCACCGACACCACCCGGAAGGGCCGTGTCTCAGTGTCGTCCACCAAGAGCTTCCAGCGGGATTACCCCTACGGCGCATTCGCTGCGTCGGTGCTGGGCTTCTGCGACGCCGACGGCTACGGTACCTATGGCCTTGAAAAATCCTACGAATCCACGCTGGCCGGTGTCAACGGCCGCACCATCACCCTGCGCAACGCCTACGGCAACGCCATTGCCGACCAGAGCGCGACCACCTACGCCGCCAAGGACGGCTCCAACCTCGTCCTCTCGCTGGACGTGAACATTCAGGAAGTGGTGGAACGGTACCTGAACGAGGCCATCCAAGCCAACAACGTTGAGAACCGCGGTGCGGCCATCGTGATGAACGTCAAGACCGGTGCGATCCTCGCCATGTCCTCCAAGCCGGATTTTGACCCCAACAACCCGCTGGACTACTCGGCCAACGAAACCTACCTCAACGAGCTGGTCCACGCCGAGCCGGAACTGTACGGCATCTACCTCAAAAACGAGGACGGCAGCTATCAGCTGGACGCCAACGGCAACAAGATCCTCGACCCCGACGCCGATTATTCGGGCTATTACCGCGATATCCAGTGGAAAAACAAGGCCATCACCGAATTGTACTATCCCGGAAGCGTCTTTAAGGTCATTACGGCAGCCATGGGCGTCGATTCGGGCAATGCCACCATCAACACCACCTTCAACTGCTCCGGTGCCTACGGCGTCGCCAAGGAGACGTACCACTGCGCCGGCAAGAAGGCCCACGGCGTGCAGAACCTTGCACAGGCCTTGCGGAACAGCTGCAACATCTACTTCATCCAGCTGGGCCAGCGGATCGGCTCCAGCCTCTTCTACGATTACTTCGACGCCTTCGGCTTCACCGAGCGCACCGGCGTCGATCTGCCGAACGAGACCAACTTCATGCAGTACTACACCGCCAACCAGCTGGGCGAAGTCCAGCTGTCCTCGTCGGCCTTCGGTCAGGCCATGGCGGTGACCCCGCTGCAGGTCTGCACGGCCATTTCTGCCGCTGTCAACGGCGGCTATCTGGTCACCCCCCACGTCGTGGATAAGATCACCGACCAGAACGGCAACGTCATTCAGGAGATCGGCTCCAACGTCCGCCGTCAGGTCATCAGCGAGAGTGCCAGCGAGACCATCCGCCAGATCATGGAATATGAGGTCGGTGACGGCACCATCACCGGCGGCGGCTTCAACGCTTACGTTGCGGGCTACCGCATCGGCGGCAAGTCGGGCACGTCGGAGCAGCTGAACATGGACCGCCGCGCCGACGGCGACTACAAGAAAGTCGCATCCTTTGCGGCTGTCCTGCCTGCCAACGACCCGGAAATTCTGGTCTACGTCATGCTGGACGACCCCAACAACGCCAGAACCGACTACTCGTCCATTCTGGCGGCTCCCGTGGTCGGCAATATCATCAGTGAGATCGCGCCCTACCTCGGCATTGCCACCGACGGCAAGGACCGCACCCAGACCACCATCAAGGTGCCCGAACTGGTGGGGAAAGAGTGGAGCAACGCGCAGGTCTCCCTGAACACCAAGGGCCTGAAGCATCAGCTTATGGAGAGCAGCTCCGGCGACCAGTCCGGTGCCGTCGTCACCTACCAGTATCCCCGTGCGGGCACGCAGGTGGCCTATGGCACGACCATTTACCTGTACACTGATACTTACGAGGGCAGCCACACCGAGGTGCCGGATGTGACCGGCAAGAGCGCGGATTTTGCCCGGCAGATGCTGGCTGCGGCCGGCCTCAACTGCACCGTCGAGGGCAGCGGCCTTGTCCAAAGCCAGAGCGAAGCCCCCGGTGCCAGTGTGCAGAGGGGAACGATCGTGACGATTACTTGCGGGTAGCCCTCTCAGTCTCGCTTCGCTCGCCAGCTCTCCCAAAGGGAGAGCCCTTGGCAGTCGGGTAAAGCTTGATAAAAACGAAAAAGCAATTCAAGGCGGAAACAACAGAACGCCGATACTTGATAACTTGTATGGAAAGGAATAGACAACTATGGAACCTATTTCTGCGAAGATCTTACTTAACGATCTGGCAACGGAAGGCTTTGCCGCCGACACTGCCATTGACCTTGTGACCACCGACAGCCGCGAGGTGCGGCCGGGCTGCATCTTTGTGGCCTTCCCGGGCGAAAAATTCGACGGCCACGACTTTGCGGCCAAGGCACTGGAAAACGGGGCCGTCTATGTGGTGCTGAACCACCCCGTGGAGGGCGTGCCCGAAGAGAAGGCCGTCCTCTGCCCGGACAGCTACCGCGCCATGATGACCATGGGCGCAAACTACCGCCGCCAGTTCAGCCCCAAGATCGTGGGCGTGACCGGCAGCGTCGGCAAGACTACCACCAAACAGATGACCTACGCCGCCATTGCAGGCTTCGGCAATACCATCAAGACCGAGGGCAACCAGAACAATGAGCTGGGCCTGCCCCGTACCCTTTTCCACATCGGGAAAGATACCGAGTACGCCGTGGTCGAGATGGGGATGAGCCACCTCGGAGAGATCGAGCGGCTGTCCAAGTGCGCCCGGCCCGATGTTGGCATCATCACCTGCATCGGCGTGTCCCACATCGGCAACCTCGGCAGTCAGGAGAACATCTGCAAAGCCAAGCTCGAGATCTGCGCCGGCCTGCCCGAGGGTGCCCCGCTGGTGCTGAACGGCGACGATCCCTTCCTGCGGAAAGCCGCTCTGCCCGGCCATGTCCGCCCGGTCTGGTTCAGCCTCGGCGACGAGAACGCCGACGTCTGCGCACTGGACGTCCATCAGGAGGGCGACGGCATGGCCTTTACCCTCACGGACAAGAAGGCAGGCCGCTTCCCGGTGAACATCCCGGCCATGGGGAAGCACAATGTGGCGAATGCGCTGGCCGCTTACGCCGCTGCCGCCAGCCTCGGCCTTGACCCCAAGGGCGTCATCGCAGGTCTGGCGGACTTCCAGCAGACCGGTATGCGCCAGAGGGTCGTCCACAGCAAGGGCGTGGACGTGATCGAGGACTGCTACAACGCCAACCCCGACAGCATGAAAGCCGCGCTGACCATGTTCAAGGAGTATCCGGCCAAGAAGCGGTATGCTCTGCTGGGCGATATGCTGGAGCTGGGCGAGATCAGCCCCGCCGCCCACGAAGAAGCAGGCCGTCAGGCTGCTGCCGCCGGGCTGGAACTGCTGGTCTGCTATGGCGAGGAAGCCAAACGCACCGCCAAGGCCGCCGCGGAAGCGGGCATCAAGGCCGTCCATGCGGCTACCTACCGGGAAGCCGCCGACCTGCTGTTGGCCGCAATGCAGCCCGGCGACGCCCTGTTGGTCAAGGCCAGCCGCGGCATGGCGTTGGAGAAAGCTCTCGAGATTTTCTATAAGGAACAGGAATAAAGAATATGATTCGTTTTGCCTTGATCGTCGCTTCGACGCTGGGCTTTTTCCTGACGGCGGCTCTTGGCAACCTGATGGTCCCGCTGCTCCGGGCATTCCGGCAGCAGCCCAAATCGTGGGCCGAGCCGGAAACACCGCCGTCCCAATTGCAAAAAACACAGCAGCCCGACCCCGAACCGCAGCCGCAGCCGCCCACCATGGGCGGGCTGTGCCTGATGGTCGGCACGCTGGCCGCTGTGGGTGTGGGCTGGACTGCCGCCTGCATCGCCCAGCCGGAACTGCTGGGGAACGAGGGCCTGCTGACCACCCGGCTGCTGATCGGGCTGTGCGGCGGGCTGCTCTTCGGCGCGGTGGGGCTGGCCGATGACCTGACCAAGCTGCGGCGGCATTCGCCGCTGGGCCTGCGCCGCACCACACGGCTGGCGTTGGAAGCTGCTGCCGCCGCTGCGGTTCAGGTGCTTCTGGCCGCGCACCACTGCCTTGCCTCCGGCATCACCCTGCCCGGCATCGGGTACTGGGAGCTGGGCCGGGCGGCCCCCATGGTATGGGAAATTTTATTGGTCGCACTGGCCGAGAGCGTCCGGGTGACGGACGGCATCGACGGCGTGCTCTGCGGCACAGCGTTCGCGGCCATGCTGGGCCTGATGGTCAGCATGACCTTGCTGGGCTGGTTCCCGCTGGCGGTGCTGCCGGCGGCGTTGGCCGGTGCGCTGCTGGCCTTCCTGCTCTGGAACTTCCCCCCGGCCAAGCTCCTGCCCGGCGCGGTCGGCAGCCTGTTTCTGGCCGGGGTTCTGGGCTGTGTGCCCCTGAGCATCGGCTGGCCGGGCCTGACCCTGCCGCTGGCGTTGCCCTACTGGTTGGAGGGCGGCATGGTGGCGGTGCAGATCGCAGTCTACCGGCTCTCGAAGGGGCGGCGGCAGCTCTTTGCCACCGCGCCGCTCCACCGCTGGCTCGAAAAGCGGGGCCGCGGCCCGGTGACCATCTTTTACATCTTTGGCGTCACCGCACTGCTGGGCCTTGCCCTGACGGTGCAGATGGCAAAAATCAGTTGAGGGAGGGGATGCAGATGGCAACCATCCGCCGAAAGCAACGCCCGGAATCTTTTTCGATCTTACAGCGCGACCCCGGCCCGTGGTCGCAGGTGCTCATCAACTGGCTGTTCACGCTGGGCATCATCCTTGTGTTTGGCTTGGTCATGCTGTTCAGTGCCAGCTATACCACCGGGTATCTGCGCATGGGCGACAGCTTATACTACATCAAATCGCAGGTGCTCTGCCTTGGGCTGGGCCTTGCGGCCATGCTGCTGTTTTCGTATCTCGACCACCGCTTCCTGCGCAAGCTGGTCTGGCCGGGGTACGCGGTCTGTCTCGTGATGCTGGTGCTGGTGCTGTTCAGCGCACCGCTGAACGGCTGCCGCCGCTGGCTCCGGATCGGCTTCACCATTCAGGTGTCCGAGATCGCCAAATTTGAGATGATCCTGCTCACGGCCCACATCGCTGCCAAGACCCCGCGGCTCGAAAAGCTGGACCCCAATGGCCGCGGCCGGGTGCCGGTGGGCGCGTGGCTTTACCAGCGGATCGTGCGGGAGCTGATCCTCCCGCTGCTGCCGCTGCTGCCGGTCATCGTGCTGCTGATGCTGGAACCCCATATGTCGGGCATCGTCCTGACCTGCGCCATCGTCGGCACCATCCTGATGCTGGGCGGCATGGGCGGCATCATCACATGGGCGGGAGCCTTTACCATGATCGCGCTGCTGGAGACCATCCTGCAGCACGTCGATTCCATCCCCTACCTGCAGAGCCGTCTGGACGGCTGGACGCAGGATCTTTCCCAGATGACCGACCAGACGCTGCAGAGCCTTTACGCCATCGGCTCGGGCGGCTTAACCGGCCTCGGCCTCGGCAACAGCATCGAAAAACAGCTCTGGCTGCCCGAGAGCACCAACGACTTCATCTTCAGTGTCGTCTGCGAAGAGCTGGGCTTTGTGGGAGCCGTGCTGGTGATTCTGCTGTTCGTGCTCTTCCTCGTGCAGGGCTTGTGGATCGCGTTCCACGCTGAGAACCGCTACTGCACGCTGGTGGGCATCGGCATCATGGCGCAGATCGCATGGCAGGTGTTCTGCAACATCGCGGTCGTCACCAACACCCTGCCCAATACCGGCATTTCGCTGCCCTTCTTCTCATCGGGCGGCACCAGCCTGATCCTGCTTCTGGCCGAGATGGGGGTCATGATCAACATCGGGCGGAACGGCGAACGCGCCCGCCAGCAGCGGGAGCACACCCGCGCCGAACGGGAAGCCGAGCGGAAGGCAAAGACGATTTTGTTTAAGGCATCTACTTGAGGAGGGAATTGATATGAAAGTACTGATCGCAGCCGGCGGCACTGCCGGACACATCAACCCGGCTCTGGCCATTGCGGGAGCCATCAAAAAAGCCGACCCCACCGCCGAGATCCACTTTGCGGGCCGGAAAGAGGGCATGGAGTACCGTCTGGTCACGCAGGCGGGTTACCCCTTCCACCACATCGAGATCACCGGTTTCCAGCGGAAGGTTTCGCTCCACAACATCAAGCGCAACCTTGTCACTCTCTGGAATCTGGCCCTCTCCGGCCCCAAGGCCAAGGCCATGATGAAGGAGATCCAGCCGGATCTTGTCATCGGCTGCGGCGGCTACGTCTCCGGGCCGGTGGTGCGCTGCGCCGCCAAGCACGGCATCAAGACCGCCCTGCATGAGCAGAACGCCTTCCCCGGCGTGACCAACAAGCTGCTGGCCCCGGATGTGGACATCGTGTTCGCCGCTGTGCCCGCCGCCGTCGAGAAGCTGGGCGCCCCGGAAAAGACCATTGTGGTCGGCAACCCGGTCCGCCCCGAGGTGTTCACGCAGGCCAAGAACCGCGACGCGATCCGCGCCGAACTGGGGGCCGGCGACCGCACCGTGATCCTCTCCTTCGGCGGCAGCCTCGGTGCCCGCCGGGTCAATGAGGTCGTGGCTGACCTCTGCGCATGGGAACAGAAGAACCAGAAGCCGGTGCTTCACCTCCACGCCACCGGTCAGTACGGCGTCGAGCTGTTCCAGAACCTCGAGAAAGAAAAAGGCTTCGCCCCCGGCGACAGCCTTGTGGTCAAAGAATACATCAACAATATGCCCGAGCTGCTGGCCGCGGCCGATCTGGTCATCAGCCGTGCCGGTGCCCTGACGCTGGCCGAGCTGGAAGCCGTGGGCCGCGCCGCAGTGCTGATCCCCAGCCCCAACGTGGCCGAGAACCATCAGTACTACAACGCCCTCGAGCTGCAGAAGGCCGGTGCCGCTGTGGTCATCGAGGAGAAAGACCTGACCGGCGAAAAGCTGATTTCCACCGTCTCCGAGATGCTCCGCGAGCCGGGCAAACTGGCCGAGATGGGCCAGAACGCCCGGAAGCTGTCAGTGGACGACAGCCTTGACCGGATCGCCGACGCCCTGCTCAAGCTGGTCAACACACCGTGATTGCACCAAAGGGCAGCTTGTGGTAAAATCAGACGGAAAGGAGGGAACGCCGTATGGCCCAGAACCGGAATCGGAACCATAACAGCAACCGCACGAGCGGCTCAAAACGCCGCGCATACGACCAGAACCGGGACAACCTGCGGCGGACGCCCTCGCAGAACCCGCAGAACCGCCGCCCTGCGAACAGCAGCTACGGCTATCCGGAGACGGTGGAATTCCCGACCCGGCGGCAGAACAGCTCCGGACAGCGGAACGACCCATCCCGGAACCCGAACGGTTATAACAACACCGGGCGGCGGAACAACAGCATCGAGTTCCCGACCGGACAGACCGGAAACCGCCGCCCCCGGAATAACCGGAACGCCCCGCGGCAGCAGCCCAACGGACGGCTCCGCCCGACGCAGGCGACCATGCAGGACCCGGCCCGCCGGGAGCGGAAGAAGAAACGCCGGATGACCCGGGCGGCGATCCGCCGCCGCAGAATGATGCGGAGGCTGACGGCCTTCGCGCTGCTGCTCTGCGTCATCGGCGTCGGCATCTATCTGACCGGGACGATGCTCTTTAAAATCAGCTCGATCCAAGTGCAGAACGCCGACGGCGCGGTGGTTCAGGAATTGGCCGGCTATTCCAGCGACCAGATCCTCAGTGCGCTGGGCGTCCAGATCGAAGAGAACATCTTCAGCGTGGACGGCCGGCAGAAAGCCGCCGAGCTGGAAAAAGTGTTCCCGAAACTCGAATCCATCCAAGTGGAGCGGGAGTACCCCGGCACAGTGGTGGTCCGGGCGACGGAAGCCACCCCCAGCTATGCCATGCAGGTTCAGGGCGGCTGGCTGACCCTCTCGGCCGGGTTGAAGATTCTGGACAAAACCAGCGATCAACCCGCCGGTCTGACGACCCTCTACGGCGGCGAGCCGGTGTCCGAAACGCCGGGCGACCAGCTGACCTTTGAGGCAGCGGAACCCGCCGCCGACAGCACAGCCTCGGGCGCGGCAGATTCGTCTGCTTCCTCCGATGCCGCCGCAGAACCGGCCGCCGATCAGCGGCTGGAATCCCTGCACACCCTGATGACCGCACTGGAAACTTACGACCTGCTGGGCGACGTGACCCGGATCGAGTTCGAGGACACCGAACAGATGGCGTTCCTCTATCAGGACCGGATCAGTGTCCTGCTGGGTACCCTGAACGAGCTGGACTACAAGCTCAAGTTGGGCCAGTACGTCCTGCTCAATCAGGACGGCAAGGGCTGTGCGGCCACCGACACAGGCGTTCTGGATCTGAGCCACCTGTCGGCGTCCAGCACCCGGAAATTCCGCTTTGCACAGGGCAATCCGGAGCTGCCCTCGGGCTATGTCGTGCCCGAAACGCCGGATGCGCCCGAAACCCCGGAAGAAACCGAATCGACTGACCCGGCGGCCGAAACCGCCCCGGCCGAGGGAGACACGGGGCAGGCCGACCCCGCCGCCGAAACCGGAACCACCGAAAACCCCGCAGAGAATCAAACCCAGACCACCAATCAGGAATGAGGAGTGTTGCGTTATGAAACTGGAACAACTGATCGAGGGCGTGCCCTATACGCTGGTGCAGGGCAGCCTTGAGACGGAGATCGAGGACATCATCTATGACAGCCGCAAGGCCGCACCGGGCCGCCTGTTCGTCTGCATCGTCGGCACCCAGCGGGACAGCCACGAATTGGCCGCCGACTGCGTGCAGAACGGCGTGTCTGCGCTGGTCATCCAGCACGACATCGACCTGTCGGCCCTGCCGGGCGTGACCGTCCTCAAGGTCGAGAGCAGCCGCTATGCCATGGCCCTGATGAGCGCGAACCTCTTTGGCAACCCGTCCCGGAAGATGACCATGATCGGCGTTACCGGCACCAAGGGCAAGACCACCACCACCCACATGATCAAGAGCGTCCTCGAGGCCGCCGGCCGCAAAGTCGGCATGATCGGCACCAACGGCATCTACTTCATGGGCCATCACAAAGAGACGGCCAACACCACCCCCGAAAGCTACGAACTGCAGAAGACCTTCCGGGAGTTTCTGGACGCCGGCTGCGACACCGCGCTGATGGAAGTATCCAGTCAGGGCCTGATGATGGACCGGGTGGCGGGCGTCCACTACGACATCGGCGTGTTCACCAACCTGTCCCCGGATCACATCGGCCCGGGCGAACACAAAACTTTTGAGGAGTACCGCAGCTGGAAGGGCCAGCTCTTCAAACGCTGCGACGTCGGCGTGGTGAACATCGACGATGAGAACACCGAAGCCCTGCTGGAAGGCCACACCTGCAAGCTGGTGACCTATGGCCGGAACGAAAAGGCTGACTACCGCGCCGGCAGCTACGAGCTGCTCCGCACCCACGATTTTCTGGGCGTGCAGTTCCATGTCTCCGGCAAGGACGACATGGACGTGAAGGTGAATATGCCCGGCGAGTTCAGCGTCTACAACGCGCTGGCGGCTCTGGCTGTCGGCAAGGTGCTGGGCCTGCCGGATGCTGCCATCCACGAGGGCCTCGGCAAGTGCGTCGTCAAGGGCCGGGTCGAGCTGGTACCCATCAGCAAGAACTTCACCATCCTGCTGGACTACGCCCACAACGAAGTCTCCACCGAGAGCCTGCTGACCACTCTGCGTGCCTACAACCCCCACCGGCTGGTGGTGGTGTTCGGCTGCGGCGGCAACCGCTCCAAGCTCCGCCGGTATGGAATGGGTGAGATCTGCGCAAAGATGGCCGATTTCTCCATCCTCACCGAGGACAACAATCGCTTCGAGAAGGTCGAAGATATTATCGCTGACATCCGCGTCGGCATGGAGAAGGGCAACCCGGATGCCAAGTTCGTGGAGATCCCGGACCGTCTGGACGCTTTGCACTACGCGGTGGACCACGCCCAGCCCGGCGACCTGATCGCCGTCATCGGCAAGGGCCATGAGACCTACCGCGACCGCCTCGGCGTCAAGACCCCCTTCCTTGAGCGTGAACTGCTGGAGGAATACGCCCAGCAGATCGGGTTGGAATAAGGAAGAGCTTCTGGCGGATGCGATCGCAGCGGCAGAATGGCTGGACATGAACGAGCTATTGTCAGATGTTGCCATCGACTACCGGATCAAGTCGGAAGAGTCGATCCGGTCAAAGTACGAGCGGTATTATCCGGACCGACCGGTCATGAAAACGTTCAATGATATCCTCGGGTTCCGTGCCTGCTGTGACGATTACCGGGAAGTGCTGGCACTTTGCATCCCGCAGTTCAAGATGGTAGATATGTCGCAGGGCAAAGCCCGGGACGATGGTTACCGCGGTGTGCATCTGTATTATCAGCCGGATAATTTCCATTATCCTATCGAACTGCAATTCAATACGCTGTATGACCGGCAGCTGAACAACTGGCTGCACGATTATCTCTATAAAAAAGCCTACCCGAATGCGATCGGGCAGATCATGCGTCAGGAATACGAGCATGGAAACATCCGGGACGCAAATTCGTTTGAGGAGGTGCTGAACCATGTGCTATCTGGTAGCCAAAAATAAAAACGCCCATGGCAGCTACGCGCTGAAAACAAGCCATGGAGCGCATCTCGTGGAACTGAAAAAGAGCCTGAACAAAGAAGCGGTTCCGAAGGGCATCCAGCTGGTGACGATCAGCCGCCCGAATGCTTACGGCGAATACGCCCCCTATCGGATCGTGAAAGACGAAGAAGAGTTCATTGAGACTGTGAAAAAGCTCTGTCAGTGATCGCTGCGCGTCTGCTCTATACGCCCAGCAGATCGGGTTGGAGTAATAAAATCCGCTGCATCTGTGTCAGCCATCCGGAGTTCTTCCGGATGGCTGATTTTTTTGCTTCCCTCAGAACCGCCAGTTTTTGACGGGATAGGCGTAAATTCTTGGCAAGTATTGCTGTTGCACACAAGAGGGTTTTGGGCTATACTGTTGACTTAGCTGCTGAAAAAAGCCTGCCAAGCGGCAGGCAGATGAAAAACGATCACATGAAGTCCAAGGGGAGGGATTCCTACGAAATATCTGTTTCAATTTGCGCGGATCTTGGCGTTCTGCTTTCTGGGCGAGATCCTGCACGCAGTGCTGCCGCTGCCGATCCCGGCCAGCATTTACGGCCTGATCCTGCTGCTGCTCGCGCTCCGGCTGAACATCATCAAGCTGGAGGATGTGAAAGACGTCGGCCTGTTCCTGACCGGCATCTTCCCGCTGCTGTTTGTCCCGGCGGCGGCCGGCGTCATGGAACTGTGGGCTGAGATGGGCAGTATGCTGCTGCCGATCGTCATCTCGATCATCCCGGTGACGGTGCTGGTGCTGGTCAGTGCCGGGCACACCACGCAGGCGTTGGTCCGCCGCAAGCAGAAAGGAGCCGACCATGACACAACTGCTGAATGATTTTCTCTCCGGCTCGGCGGCATGGGGCGTGCTGCTGACGCTGGCGGCCTTTGCGCTGGGGACTCTGATCAACCGGATCACCGGCAAGGCCATCTTCAACCCGCTGCTGCTGGGCAGCATCTTTGTCATTATCCTGCTCAGCGTCCTCAAGATCCCCTACGCCGACTACAAGGCCAGTGCCGCGCCGGTCAACTATCTGCTGCTGCCGGCTACCATCAGTCTGGCCATCCCCCTGTATGAAAAGTGGGATCTGCTCAAGGAGAACGCCGCCGCCATCATCGCGGGCATCTCAGTGGGTACGCTGGTCAGCCTTGGCAGTGCACTGGCACTGGCTCTGGCCCTTGACCTGACCAAAGAGCAGTATGCCACCCTGCTGCCGAAGTCGGTGACCACCGCTATCAGCATGGATGTGGCCGCTGAGCTGGGCGGCATCGCAGCCCTGACCGGTGCCATCGTCATCCTGACCGGCATTGCGGGCAACCTGCTGGCCGAGAAGGTCTGCAAGGTGTTCCACATCACCGACCCCATCGCCAAGGGCGTCGGCATCGGCACCTCGGCCCATGCCGTCGGCACCAGCCGCGCCTTACAGATGGGCGAGGTCGAGGGAGCCATGAGCGGCCTGTCCATCGCCGTGGCCGGCGTGCTGACCGCCGTGCTCTGCCCGGTGTTTGTGAATTTAATTGACTGACCTGCGCCATAAAAATAAGGCGATACGATGATTTCATCGTATCGCCTTATTTTTATGGGTTCAGCGGCTTACAGTGCGAAATACCGCTTTGCGTTGTCGAAGCAGATGCCGCGGACGATCTTCTCCAGAGCCTTCTCGTCGTTGGGATACTCGCCGTCCTCGACCCACTGGCCGATGACGTTGCAGAGAATGCGGCGGAAATAATCGTGGCGGGTGTAGCTCAGGAAGCTGCGGCTGTCGGTCAGCATACCGACGAAGTTGCCCAGCAGACCGAGGTTTGCCAGACTCTTGATCTGGTTTTCCATGCCGATCTTCTGGTCATTGAACCACCATGCAGAACCGTGCTGGATCTTGCCCGGCACCTCGCTGCTCTGGAAGCAGCCGAGGATGGTGCCGATCTGCTCGTTGTCGGCGGGGTTCAGGCTGTAAATGATGGTCTTGGGGCACTCGTCGGTGTCGTTCAGGGCACTCAGCAGAGAGGCAATCTCGCCGCCGCAGGTGGCGGTGTTGATCATGTCGAAACCGGTGTCGGGTCCCAGCAGGGCGTTCATCTTCCGGTTGACACCGCGCAGGCAGTTGTAGTGGATCTGCATGGCGATGTTCAGGCGGTGATACTCCTTGCCCAGATGGATCAGGATGTAGGTCTGATACTTCTCAGCCTCTTCCAGAGTGCAGGTCTCGCCGGCCATGACCTTCTGATAGATGGCGTTGACCTCGTCCTTGGATGCCTCACGGTAGGGGATGTAATCCAGACCGTGGTCGGAAGCGCGGCAGCCCATCTCGGCGAAGAACTCGATCCGCTTGGTCAGAGCATCGGTAACGCAGTCGATGCAGGCCAGCTTCTCCTTGCCGACGACCTCGGCCAGCTTACCCATGTACTCGGCGAAGCCGGGCTTGTTGATGTTGATGGCCTTATCGGGGCGGAAGGAAGGAGCCACGGTGAACTTGATGGTGGGATCTTCCTTGATCTTCTTGTGCCACTCGAGGCTGTCGATGGGGTCATCGGTGGTGCCGATGAAAGCGACGTTGGACTGCTCGATCAGGCCGCGGACGGTCAGCTTGGGGTCGTTCTGCAGCTTCTCGTTGCACAGGTTCCAGACTTCCTCTGCGGTGTCGCCGTTCAGCACGCCGTCATAGCCGAAGAAGGTGTGCAGCTCGAGGTTGGTCCAGTGGTACATCGGGTTGCCGATGGCCATGGGCAGAGCCTCGGCGAACTTCTGGAAACGCTCGCGGTCGGGCTTATCGCCGGTGATGTACTCCTCGGGCACGCCGTTGGAACGCATCACGCGCCACTTATAATGATCGCCGAAGTAGCTGCCGTCCGGGTTGCGGCCGCCCAGCCAGACCTGAGCGATGTTCTCGAACCGGCGGTTCTCGTAGATCTCGCGGGGAGGGATGTGGCAGTGGTAATCGCAGATGGGCATATCCTCTGCATAAGCGTGATACAGATGCTGAGCCGTGGGAGACTGGAGCATGAATTCCTTATCCATAAATGCTTTCATGGGTCGATAACTCCTTTTCTATACCTTAAAAATGAGTTTCAATACGGCCTTCCGGTGCGGGAGGGCCGTGCCTGCCTCTAGTATACCGAAAAATTCCGATGTATACAACTGAAAAACTGCCAAATTTTTGCCCCTGAGATTGTGGAAACCGCCAGACTTTATGAAAATAGGCCGTTTTCGGGGTAAAAACTGTAAATTACCACTTGACTTGTTTGTATACAACAGCATAAAATAGAGACAGAGAAGCGGAGGAGAATGGCTCCTCCGAGCGAAGCAAAGCAAATACAAAAGGAGAACACTGAAATGGAAACTTTGAACTACAAGGTTCTGGCAGAGTCCGGCTACAATGGCTACGTCCTGAAGGACGCCCCCGTCAAGGTCATGCAGTTTGGCGAAGGCAACTTCCTGCGTGCCTTTGTGGACTACTTCTTTGATATCGCCAACGAGAAGGCCGGCTTCAACGGCAAGGTCGAGCTGGTGCAGCCCATCGGCAACTTCCCCCAGATGGCACACTGGATTGAGGATCAGGAGGGCCTGTACACCCTGTACCTGCGCGGCAGCGAGAAGGGCCAGAAGGTCGATGCCAAGCGCGTGATTTCCTGCGTGTCCGGCTGCGTCTGCCCCTACGAGGACGGCAAGTGGGCTGAGGTTCTGGAGCTGGCAAAGTCTCCGGATCTCGAGATCGTTGCATCCAACACCACCGAGGCCGGCATCGCTTACACCAAGGGCGACAGCGAGTTCGATCAGGTTCCTCCCAACAGCTTCCCCGCAAAGCTGACCCGCGTGCTGTACGAGCGTTACAAGGCATTCAACGGTGCCGCCGATAAGGGTCTGGTCATCCTGTCCTGCGAGCTGATCGACAACAACGGCAAGGAGCTGCAGAAGTGCTGCAACAACTACGCCAAGGATTGGAACCTCGAGCAGGGCTTCATCGACTGGATGAACAACGACAACACCTTCTGCTCCACGCTGGTGGACCGCATCGTTCCGGGCCGCATCCGCGATCCGCAGGAGCTGGCTGCCATGGAAGAGGCCAACGGCTACCACGATCAGGTTCTGGACGTCGGCGAAGTCTTCGGCGTCTGGGTCATCGAGGGTCCGGCATGGCTGGAGGACAAGCTCCCGTTCAAGAAGGCCGGCGTCAACGTCATGGTCGTGCCCGACGTTACCCCCTACAAGAAGCGCAAGGTCCGCATCCTGAACGGTGCACACACCGGTTTCGTGCTGGGTGCATATCTGGCAGGCTTTGATATCGTTCGTGACTGTATGCACAACGACACCATCCGCGGCTTCATGAACAAGATGCTGCATGAGGAAGTCATCCCCACCCTGCCGCTGGACAAGAAGGACCTCGAGGACTTCGCTTCTGCCGTGCAGGATCGTTTCAACAACCCGTTCATCAACCACGAGCTGATGAGCATCTCCCTGAACTCCACCTCCAAGTGGAAGGCCCGCAATATGCCGTCCTTCCTGACCTACATCGAGGAGCAGAAGAAGCTGCCCAAGTGCCTGACCATGTCTCTGGCTGCTTACATCGCCTTCTACTCCAACGACATTCAGGAGCGCACCGCCGACGGCCTGATCTGCAAGCGTCCTGCCGGCAACACCTATAAGATTCAGGACGACGCATGGGCACTGGACTTCTACTATGCTCACAAGGACGACACCGCGGCTCAGCTGGTGCACGCCGTTCTGACCAACACCCAGATGTGGGATCAGGATCTGACCAAGATCGATGGCCTCGAGGCTGCAGTTCTGGCCGATCTGGAGCTGATTCGCTCTGAGGGTGCCGAGGCTGCTTACAAGAGCTGCCTGTAAGCTCTGATTTTCGATATTTCTGCGTAAAAAGGGCTGCTGCTGCGTCCAGCAGCAGCCCTTTTCGTTTTAAGAGACATTTTGAGGAGAAACACTATGCCGCAGGCAATTCATATCAGCCCCATCGACAACGTGGTCGTCGCGCTGCATCCCATCGCCAAGGGCACCCTCGTGGAAGTGGACGGCCTGTCCGTGACCGCCCTCGAGGACATCCCGCAGGGCCATAAGATGGCCGTCGCCCCCATCAAGAACGGCGAGAACGTCATCAAGTACGGCTTCCCCATCGGCCATGCCACCGCCGACGCCGAGCCGGGCACTTGGATGCACACCCACAACGTCCACACCAACCTCTCCGGCGAGGTGGAGTACAGCTACAATCCCTCGCCCGATCTGGCCCCGCTGCCCAAAGTGGCCCCGGAGACCTTCATGGGCTTCCGCCGCAAGGACGGCCGCGCTGCCATCCGCAACGAGATCTGGATCATCCCCACCGTCGGCTGTGTCAACGACATCGCCAAGAAGATCGTGGCCGACAATCAGGATCTCGTCACCGGCTCCATCGAGGGCCTGTACACCTTCACCCATCCCTTCGGCTGCAGCCAGACCGGTCACGACCATGCGCAGACCCGCAAGCTGCTGGCTGCCCTGACCCGTCACCCCAATGCCGGTGCCGTTCTGGTGCTGCATCTGGGCTGCGAGAACCTGCAGCACGACCAGTTTGTGCAGGAGCTCGGTGAGTACGACCCCGATCGCGTGAAGTTCCTGACCTGTCAGGATGTGGACGACGAGTTCACCGCCGCCCGCG
>CAVKZS010000007.1:0-16105 GCA_963660925.1 Eubacterium sp. CAG:38
GGAATGGAATATAGCTGGCTGCTATATCCGGTTCCATATTTATTGTAATAGGAGGCGGAATTTTCATGGCGCGATCCTCTGTATCCGGAGATCTGACCAGCGGCCCGATGCTGAAAAAGATCATCCTGTTTTCCCTGCCGCTGGCGGCGTCCAGCATCCTGCAGCTGCTCTTCAACGCGGCGGACGTCGTAGTGGTCGGCCGGTTTGCAGGCAGCACCGCACTGGCGGCAGTCGGCTCCAACGGTGCGTTGATCAACCTGCTGGTCAACCTGTTTGTCGGAATGTCGCTGGGTGCCAATGTCGTGGCAGCACGCTGCTTCGGCGCAAAAGACGATGAGGGGGTCCGCAATACGGTGCAGACCTCGGTCACGCTGGGCCTTGTCAGCGGCGTGCTGCTGGCGTTCGTGGGCTTCTTTGCGGCGCGGGGCCTGCTGGAACTGATGTCCTGCCCGGAAGACGTCATTGATCTTTCCACCCTTTATCTGAAGATCTACTTCATCGGAATGCCGATGACCATGCTGTACAACTTCAGCTCGGCCCTGCTGCGCTCTGTGGGCGATACCCGCCGCCCGCTCTACTGTCTGGCTGCGGCCGGCATCATCAATGTGGTGCTGAACCTCGTCTTTGTCATCGGCTTCCATCTCAGCGTGGCCGGCGTCGCACTGGCGACCATCATCAGCCAGACCGTTTCCGCCTGCCTCGTCACGTGGATCCTGACCCGTGAAAAGGGTGCGCTCCACCTCGATCTGCGGCATCTGGGCTTCCACAAGGGTGCCCTGCTCCAGATCCTGCGCATCGGCCTGCCCGCCGGCCTGCAGAGCACAGTGTTCAGCCTGTCCAACGTGGTCATTCAGTCGGCGGTCAACTCCTTTGGTTCCACCATTGTGGCCGGAAACTCGGCAGCCTCCAACATCGAGGGCTTTGTCTACACGGCTATGAACTCCTTTGCACAGGCGGCCGTCACCTTCACCAGCCAGAACATGGGCGCGCGCCGGTACGGCAACCTCGACCGGGTCATGCGCAACTGCCTGCTCTGCGTCGTGGTCACCGGTTTCGTGCTGGGCGGCGGCGCATCTCTGGCCGGTACCCAGCTGCTCCACTTCTACTCCTTGGATGAGGCCGTGGTCACCGCAGGTCTGGCGCGCCTGCACATCATTTCTACTACCTACCTGCTCTGCGGCATCATGGATGTTCTGGCCAGCTGTCTGCGCGGGCGGGGATACTCCGTCCTGCCGATGGTTGTCAGTCTGGTCGGCAGCTGCCTGCTCCGTCTGGTCTGGATCGCCACCGTGTTCCAGATGTTCCGCTCCACCACCACCCTGTACATCAGCTATCCTCTCAGCTGGATTTTGACCGCACTGGTCCACCTGATCTGCCTGCTGGTCGTGCGGAAGAAACTGAACGAAACGGAAACCGTTACACAAACAGCATAAAATATAAGTATAACCTTCTGAACAGCTTAAAAGGCTTCCCCTCGAGGGGAAGGCTAAGCTTGTTTGGGAGGTTTTTGTGTCTTCTTTTTTCCTGCCAAAATAAAATCATACTTTTCTCGTCAAAACCGGCATAAATGCCGTTTCCAATCCGGTCGATTTATGCTATACTTAGGAAAGGGAACCCAACAGACGGACTTTTGCGGCCCATCGGCTGGCTTCCTGAAGTCCGGGCCTACCCGCCCGTGAACCGGAGGATACATACGATGAAAGATTCCAGACTTTCCCCTTCCAGTCGGCTGGGCGGTGCGGTCATCAGCGACCGCATCGTAGCTGCACTGCTGGACGAACTGCGCACCGGCCGCTATGCGGAGGCCGACCGCCTGCCCGCCGAGGTCGATCTTGCGGCCCAGCTGGGCGTGAGCCGGACGGTGATCCGCGACGCGCTGAGTGAAATGGAGCGCGCCGGCTACATCGAGCGGGTGCGCGGCATCGGCACGGTGGTCAACCGCACGGTGCTGGGCCTGCGCAGCCGGCTGGATCAAAAGCTGGAATATTATCCCCTGATCCGCAGTTTCGGCAGCTATCCCCACGCCGATGGCATCCAGATCTACCCGGTGCGTGCCGGGGAGGAACTGGCCCGGGATCTGGCGATCGCGGCAGGAGATGAAGTGATCTGCATCAAGAAGCGGATCCTCGCCGATACCACCCCCGTCATCTACTCCATCGACTATCTGCCCCGTTCCCTCTTCGGCACCCGGGATTACACCCGGATCGACCTGTCGGGTGGCGTGTTCGATATCTTGGAGCGGGAGTGTCATCAGCAGATCTCGTCCAACGTGGCGCACCTCAAGGCCAGCTGCGGCGACGAGTCGATCCGGGCGGCCATGCGGCTTGCCCCGGGCGAGGCGATGCTTTTACTGGATGAGATCTGTTTCAATCGTCTGTGCCAACCGGTCATGCGCTCGTTGAGCTATTACACGAACTTCTTCGATTTTTCGATCCTGCGAAAACTTCTTTGATGGAGGTACTGTAAAAAATGCGTCATCTCATCGATCCGTTGGATTTCAGTCAGGAAGAGATCCTCAACCTGCTCGACCTTGCTGACCGCATCTGCGCCGACCCCGCCGCCTATCAGGACGTAGCCGCCCACAAAAAGCTGGCGACCCTGTTCTACGAGCCGTCCACCCGCACCCGCCTCTCTTTTGAAGCGGCCATGCTGAACCTCGGCGGCCATGTGCTGGGCTTCCCCAGTGAGAACGTCTCCAGCGCGTCCAAGGGCGAAAGCGTCGCCGACACCATCCGCGTGGTGTCCTGCTACGCCGACATCGTCGCCATGCGCCATCCCAAGGAGGGTGCACCGCTCCGTGCCAGCCGTTACTCCCGCATCCCTGTCATCAACGCAGGCGACGGCGGCCACCAGCACCCGACCCAGACCATGACCGATCTGATGACCATCCGCCGCCGCAAGGGTCGGTTGGACGATCTGACCATCGGCCTGTGCGGTGACCTCAAGTTCGGCCGCACGGTCCACTCCCTCATCAAGACCATGGCCCGCTGCAAGAACATCCGCTTCGTCCTCATCAGCCCCGAGGAACTGCGGGTGCCTGATTATATCATCACCGATGTGCTGGAAGCCAACGGCATCGAATACAAGGAGACCCGCAGTCTGGAAGAGGCCATGCCCGATCTGGACATCCTCTACATGACCCGCGTGCAGAAAGAGCGTTTCTTCAACGAGGAGGACTACATCCGCCTGAAGAACAGCTACATCCTGACCAAAGAGAAGATGGCCCTCGCCAAGCCCGACATGGCCGTACTGCATCCCCTGCCCCGTGTCAACGAGATCGCACTGGATGTGGACGACGATCCCCGTGCCGCTTATTTCGAGCAGGTACAGAACGGCGTGTACGTCCGCATGGCACTGATCATGACGCTGCTGGGTCTGGCTGACCCCAAGGCACCGAAGGAGGGCAACTGATATGCTGAACATTGACGAGATCCAGAACGGAATCGTAATTGACCACATCAAGGCAGGCACCGCCATCGGCCTGATGGACCTTCTGGGCATCAAGGGCAACCGCACCGCAAGCGTGGCCCTGATCCAGAACGCCCGCTCCCACAAGGCCGAGTGCGGCCGCAAGGACATCATCAAGGTAGAGGGCGACTCTTCATGGCTCAACCTCGATGTGCTGGCCTACCTCGACCCCAACATCAGCGTGACCGTCATTCAGGACGGCAAGGCCGTCAAAAAGGAAAAACCCCAGCCCCCCAAGCGTCTGGTGAACATCGTCCGCTGCAAGAACCCCCGCTGCATCTCCTCCATCGAGGAAGAGTGCGACCAGATCTTTGAGTTGAGCTCCAACGGCAAGTACCGCTGCATCTACTGCGAGCAGGAACTGCAGGTCAAGCCGGAATAATTTTTCGCAGAATCTTCTGAAAATACCAAGAGGCAGAACGTCGCAAAACGCTCTGCCTCTTTTTGTTGCTCATTTATCCGTCGATTCCGAACTCTTTCATCAACTGCTGGCGATATTCCTTATCCTTTGTTGCCCGGCGGACATCCTCCATCCGGCCGCTTTCCAGCAGTTTATCCACCAGCAGGGCAAACATTTCTTCACCTTTCTGTGTGCCTCTCTGCATTCCGATTTGGATTCCTCGATTTTCAATCCGTTCCAGAACTTCACACATATTGTTTATGCCTCCCTCCTGCTGTTCGTTATAGGTTTCTTCAAAGCGATGGTCACCGGTCATCACGCTCAAAAGCTGCAATGTCTCCTGTACGTGCCGGATCTCCTGCGCCGAAGGCGTATAATCATCTTTTTCCCGTTTCTGGACAAAATAATCTGCGATGATCCGGAAATCGCTCTGAAAACGGCTGACCTGTTCGTGGGACAGATACGCAATCTCAAACAGATTGATCTTGTAATCATTCACAAACGGACGGAACTTTTCCGGCACATTCATGCAGTCCAGCAGAGATGTCGGCTTATCCCAGTGCTTTTTGTGCCCGAAGTACAGCACCAGCGTAACCACCGGATACCGCGTTTTCTGCTCGGTCAACAACTGTCCCCGGTACTCTGCGCCGTCATAGCCGATCACCCGAAGCGGCATATCCGGGTCAATGCCGGTCTGATTTTCAAGACCGATACAAGCCACCCGGATCTGCTCTTTCTTCCATCGTTTTGCTACATCCCGTTCGATCTCGTGGAGCCTTCCGTCGGTCTTGTAATACGACCTCGGCGTCTGATCTTCCAGTTCGTCCGGTTTCAGAACCTCTTCGCCGTCAAACAGAAGCACATTTACAATATCCGAAAAGACATCGTTATATGCTTCAAGGATCTTTTCCGAGCTGTCTTTTTCCGCCATCCCGTCACCGCCTGTTCTCAATCGTTCGCAAGTGTATCTTCTTCCGGTTTTATTTTAGCATAGCCTCGTGCTTTCTTCAAGTGCTCGTTTTCTCTCACACAAAATCTTCCCGCATGGGGTTGAAGATATCCAGCAGGATGCCGGCCTCGGTGCAGGTGCAGCCATGGATGACGCCGTCCTCCTTGAGGATGGTATCACCCTTGCGAACCGTCTTGGTCACGCCGTCTACGGTGAACTCGAACGCGCCCGAGACGACATAGGTGATCTGGGTATGGGGGTGGCTGTGGAGTGCGCCCACGGCCCCCTTTTCAAAGGTGTTTTCCACGCACATCAGGCCGTCGGTGTAGGCCAGCACCCGGCGGATCACTCCCTCACCGGCGGGCTGGGGCAGGGTGTCATCGTGGAAGACCCAACGCTGCTTTTTCTCGGTCAGTTTCATCTGCAATTCCTCTTTTCCGCCCTTTGGGGAGGGCTGTTCTCTCTGGTCCCATTCTAACAGCTCCGGGCGGAATTTGCAAGGCAAACAAAAAAGGCCCGGCAAAACTCTCTTCCGGCGCAATTGCCTTGGCTGCGGGGCGTGCTCCGTTCCCACACACAGCACACCCCGCAGCCGTTTGCGACGCTTTGGAAGTCTCTATAAACAGCAATCCCCAGAATGCCGTCGAGAGTTTTACCAGACCTTATATCGCCCGCCGAAACGGACCGAGAATCAAACCCGCCGGGCAGCAGACACGCTCTGCCGCGCCGATCTTAACAGAAGCTTTCCTTGCGCAGGACATTCCGGAAGAATTGCAACCGGCCGCAATATGTCCGGAAAACTCCCTGCGGTTTGTTCTGTCCCCACTATACCAGATTTTCCGGCAATTTCCACCCAAAATGTCATATTCTGCGGGTGTTGATGTCATGAATTGCAGGGCACCGAACAAGTCACCCGGAACCAGCGGTCCCGGCAGCTGATGGCGTACTCGCCCCCGCAGCGGCGGATGGCTTCCTGCACATTGTACAGGCCCATGCCGTGGCCCGGCTCGCGCTTGGTGGAGCGGGGCAGCTGGTCATCCTCGAGGGGGACATCCTCGGCCACCCGGTTGCGCACCGAGAGCAGCAGCTCGCCGTCGGCCTTCCGCATCCGGAAATGCACCTCGGGCCGGTCGCTCTTGGCGGCGGCTTCGATGGCGTTGTTCATCAGGTTGGAGACCACCGTGACCAGCTCGGTCTTGCCCAGCGGGATCTGCCGCAGATCCGAAAGGTCAAAATAGACCATGACGCCCTGCTTGGAGGCTTCCTCGTATTTTTTGCTGAGCAGCGCATCCAGCAGCGGGTTATGGCTGTTGAGGATGGTGGTAGAGGTCTGCACCGTCTTGGAAATATTGTTCAGGTAGGCTTTGGCTCCCTCGGTGTCGCCCTGCTGCAGGAGCAGGCTGAGCGCGTCGAGGTGGTTGGTGAACTCATGGGTCAGCCGCCGCTGGGCCGTGTAGGAATCCATCAGGGCTTCGGCCTGCTCCTGCTCCAACGCGGCCTGAAACTGCGAGTTCCGCCGCTGGATGACCTGCTCGTTGAGCATATCCACACAGACCAGATGCACCAGCACAGCCACGGTCAGGCCCAGCGTGAGCAGGATGTCCATCTGGATGGACGTCACTGCGTTGTCCGACACCATCAGCACGATGTTGATGATGACCACCACACAGGGGAAAAACGCCGTCACCAACACCTGCAGCGGCTCGAGGGCCTGCCGCTTTTTCCATCCGCAGATGTAATGGGCCACCACCGATCCCGCCACGAGGTTGCAGACTGCCAAGCAGAAGATGCTGAACGGCACCTTCCAGACGTCGGCGGGGGCCACTTTCTCGAACCACGCCAGCAAGTAGAGCATGGTGTTCTCGCTCAGCAGACACATCACGCCGTTGATGAGGATGGCCATCAATTTCTGGCTCCACGTTCCGCCAAAGCAGAGGGAGAGCAGGAACAAATAAGCCACATTTATCAGAACCGACTTCAGGGTGAAAAACATCAAATGGCTGAAGATCGAGTAACCCATGGTCGCCACGGTCAGCAGCACGACCCAGAGATAGGGGCAGCGGAGTCTGCCTTTGCCGAGGTAAGTACGATCCACCACAGCAAAAGCATACCACTGGGTCAGGCAGACCAGATGCCCCAGCAGGAGCATTTTCGTCTCATTCATCGCCGTACTGCCCCTTCCACTCGAGGAACGCGCCCCGGATCTCGCCGTATCCGCTGCGGCTGACGCTCAGTTCCTCGCCGCTGCGCAGGATCACCTTGTAGTTGCTGATCCTGCGGATGTACTTCATATTGACCACATAGCTCCGCCCCACCCGGAGAAAGCCGTTCTCAAACAGATTCTCGGGCAGGTCGGTCAGCTTGCCGTAGTAGGAACAAAGCGGCTGATGGGGCACGTCGCCGTAGACATTGATCTTACGCAGGTCGCTCTCGAGGTAATAGATGTGATCCAATGGCAGTTCGATGTCGTTCCGCCCCTGATGGACGGTCAGCGTCCGGCAGCGGCGGGATTCCTCGGCCAGCAGGTCTTCAAAGCAGCGGAGCAGCATCCGATCGAGATTCCGCTTTAAAATGTAGCGGTAGGCGTTGACCGTGTAGCCCTCGGGCGCAAATTCCAGATAGGCCGAAATATACACCAGCACCAGTTCCGGGTTCTGCTCTTTCAGTTCCCGGCCCAAGGCAATGCCGCTCATGGTGTCGAGGTCCACATCCAGCAACGCCAGATGGAACGCTTCGTCCCGATGGGTCAGGGCTTCTTCGCCGCTGGTGCAGAGGGTGCAGTGGATGGGGATCTCCCGGCTGGCGAAGAAGTCCTCTGTCAGCTGCAGGACCCGCTCGGCCACCGCCTGCTCATCGTCACAAATCAGAATGTTCATCGCGGACCTCCTGCTGTTTCGTGAAACCGCCCAAGTTTAGGCAAAGAACTTGTCGTAGATGCCGAACACGAAGATGAAGACCACGATCAGCGGCAGTCCGTAGGTCAGGTAGCCGCGCATCCAGTCGTGCACTTTCAGGCCGTCGCCGGTGTTGACTTCCTTTTTATAGTTGTCCCAGCCCCAGCCGTAGCGGGTGACGCAGAACAGCAGGTAGACCAGCGAGCCCAGCGGCAGGAACAGGTTGCTGACGAGGAAATCCTCGAGATCCAGCACTGCACCGCCGAAGATGGCGAAACCGTCCCAGCTCCACACGTTGTAGCCCAGCACGCAGGGCAGGGACAGCAGGGTGATGAGGACAAAGTCGATCCAGCTCATCTTCTTGCGGGAGAATCCAGTCAGCTCCATGCCGCAGCAGATGATGTTCTCGAACACGGCCAGCACAGTGGACAGAGCCGCAAAGGACATGAACAGGAAGAACAGGCTGCCCCACAAACGGCCCAGAGTCATATTGGCGAAGATGTTCGGCAGAGTGATGAAGATCAGACTGGGGCCGGAGGTCTGATCCACGCCGTAGGTGAAGCAGGCCGGGAAGATGATGAGACCGGCGGTGATGGCAACGAAGGTATCCAGCACCACGACCCGGACCGACTCGCCCAGCAGGGCGTGCTCTTTGCCGATGTAACTGCCAAAGATGGCCATAGCACCCACGCCGAGGCTCAGGGTGAAGAAGGCCTGATTCATCGCGCCGACCAGCGTGTTGACCACGCCCACTTCCTTCATGCGGGCAAAGTCGGGCACGAGGTAGAACTTGAGGCTCTCAGCGGCACCGGGCATGAACAGGCTGTTGACGGCCAGCACCACCATGATGACCAGCAGGGCGATCATCATGACTTTGGTCACCCGCTCCAGACCGTTCTGCAGGCCGCGGGCGCAGACGAAGATACCGAACGCCACGACCACCACCATCCAGAAGCTCATGATGCCGGGGCTGGCCAGCATCTCGGTAAAGGCCCCGGCCACCTCATCGGCGTTCAGGCCCGAGAGCTTGCCGGCGGCGGTCATGTAGAAATAATGCAGCATCCAGCCGGCGACAGTGGTGTAGAACATCATCAGCAGATAGCAGCCGATCAGGGTGAAATAGCCGTGGATATGCCACTTCTGCCCCGGCTTTTCCAAGGCCTGATACGCCCGCACCGGGCTCTTCTTCGAGGCACGGCCCACCGCAAATTCCATGCTCATAATCGGCAGGCCCAGAATGACGAGGAAGAGCAGGTAAAACAGCACGAACGCGCCGCCGCCGCCCTGCCCGGCCATATAAGGGAATTTCCATACGTTTCCGATGCCGATCGCACAACCGGCCGAAAGCAGGATGAATCCCAGACGTGATTTGAGGGTTTCTCGTTCCATGATTCGTTTGCTCCTTGTGTATTTTCCTATTTCCGTGCGCAATGGGCGCAGTGTAGTACATTATAACATATTTCGCGGCAAAGCGTTGGTGCAAGTATTTCACTTCTTGCATACGTCAAATGAACAATTTTGTTGTCCTCCCCCGCGTTTGAATTTGGTATTTCATTTTTCGACATTTCCGGTATAATAAGCCGGTATAATAAGAATGTATGGATTGGATCGACGACATTTTTGTGCCGTTTTTGGAGAAAAAGAGGATTGATCATGAGAAATACGAGAATCGCAAAGAAGATCTCCCGCCGTTCGTTTCTGCAGGCTTCGGGTCTGATGGCGGCGGCTGCACTGGGTGCAGGGCTGACCGGCTGCGGCAGTTCCGGCTCCGGGGCAGCTACCCCATCTGCTTCCAGCACGTCCGGGGCAGCTTCGGCGGTTTCCACCGGCGCGCACGAGCCCATCACCATCATGGACGCCCAGCGGGATTACACCGCTGTGATCGCCCTTGCCAAGGAAAAGTACCCTGAGCTGAACGTGGAGATCGTCGCCTACAAGGGCCAGAACACCACGGCCTATATGCACAAGCAGCTGGAGACCGGCATCATGCCGGACATTTACAACACGACGCAGGCGTGGTCTCCGGAACTGCAGAAAGCGCATCTGATCGACCTGTCGCGCTATTCCATCACCGACCGGTACAACGAAGTGCGGATGAATGATACCGATGTGGATGGTGCGACCTACCTGCTGCCTTACGATTACACCGTAGGAGCCATCGGTTACAACGCCTCCCTCTTCGAGCGGCAGGGCTGGGCGGTTCCCACCAATATGCAGGAGCTACGGGAACTGGTCCCTCAGATCGTCGCTGCCGGGGTGGCTCCCTGCATCTGCATGATGAACCTGCCGGGCTATGGCTTCCAGTATTTCTGCAATATTTCCGACACCATTTTCCTCACCACCACCGAGGGTACCCAGTGGAAGGAAGATTTTCTGGCCGGAAAGGTCAACGCTTCCGATCATCTGCAGTCCTGCGTCGATTATTTTCAGGAGTGGATCGACCTCGGCATGATCAACTCCGATGTATCCGGGATGCAGAAAACGGACGTCACCCGTCTTTATCAGGAAGGGAACACGGCTTTCTACATCGGCGGTCTGGGGCTTTTCTCCCAGTACGACGACGGCACCGGCGACCAGTACAAGTTCATGCCCTATCTGGGCGAGGACAGCAGCGACAATATGTACATCATCCAGATGAGCCGCTTCTATGGCCTCAACAAGCAGCTGGAAGAACCCGGCAGCGAGCAGAAGCTCGAGGACGCCCTCCACTTCCTTGAGGTGCTGTCCACCATCGAGGGCTACCATTCCCTCACCAGTGTCTCGCCTTCCCTGTTCTGCTCGCTGAACGACTTCGAGCTTCCGGAAGATTCCCACTATGCCGAGGTGCTGCCCCAGATCAACAAGGGCCATGCGCCCCAGCTGCTGTACAGCGGATGGGAGGATTACGTCGTTCCGTTTGGAAACAAAGTCCTCGAATGGGCAGCTGGTACGGCTACCGGTGCCGATGCCCTCGCCGTGCTGGATGAAACGCAGAAAACCGTGATGGAAAATGGCACGGTCTACTATGCCGATGCTCCCGAAGAGCTGACCAAAGAGCAGACCGCCGAGATCATTGCACAGGCGTTTCTTGCCGCTGCCGCCGTAGACGGTGTGCTCTATTCCATCAATGTCTGGAAGGAAGGCGTTCCGTCCTCGCAGGAAAACTCGTATGGTGCCAATGGCTGCATCCTGCCCGGCGGCATCACCGAAGAAGATATCGTCGCCTATCTGCCCACCGGCTGGTACGGCACCATCCACACTCTCACCCTGCCCGGCCAGCGGATCAAAGAGCTGGTGGCCACCGGCTACGACCTGCACGGCGACGGCAACACCTACCCGTACCGTTACTTCACCATGGACGGCACCGATGTCTCCCAGCTGGACGACGCGGCCGAGTACACCGTCGCCTACTGCGGCGCGACTGCGGATGTGATGGAAGAGGGCAGCGATACCGACACCGGCATCGTGGGTCTGGATGCCGTCAAAGCCTATTTCCACAAGGTCGGCACCATCTCCACCGCCCTGCTCGCCCACTGACTGCAGGAGACACAGAGGACATGAAACAAGTGCTTCATAAAGTCAATGACCTGAGCATCCATCTGCTGATGGGGCTGCTCATGGCCGTACTTCTGCTCGCCATTGTGCTAGGTGTCCGCTCTTTCAGCGATTACACGCAGGAGCAGCTCTATCAGGAATGCCGCACCCAGCTCTCCGAGATCACGACCCAGATGTACGAGAAAATCGGCATCCTGCTAAACAACCAGTGGACCTTTCTCTACACAATGGAAGATTCGCTGGGCGGCCGGGAGCTGACCGCCGAACAGTTGGCAAAAACCTTTGCCATGGCGGAACGGCAGCTGGCCCCCCGCAACGACAGCCTGACCTTCCTCGCGCTGGACGAGCACGGCAACTTTTACAGCGATGCCGGACGCAACGGCATCTGGTCGGCCATCGACGATCTGGACCCCGTGCAGATCCAGCAGAGCTTCCTCGTCAATGACTGGGAGGGCGGCGAAAACCAGATGGCTTTCGTCTACAAGATCTCGAACCCCATCACCATCGCCTCGGCTCGCGGCAGCGTGCCGCTGACCCATCTGGTGCTGCTGAAGGATATGAGCATCCTGACGCCCTATTTCCGCAGCAGTGCCTTCCACAACCGAAACACCACCTATGTCCTCAAGAGCAGCGGCGTAAAGATGTATTCCGATAACGTGGTAGAGAGCATCGAGTTTGAGGGGCGGAATGTCTACCATGCCCTGCGGGAGCTGACCTACCCCCACGACGGCGGCTTCGACACCTGTCTGGAACAGCTGGACAAAAGCTCCTATGTCTGCACCAATGTGCTGATGGACGGCGAGGAATACTACCTCTGCCTGAAAAAGCTGGACGGCTACGACTGGACCATGCTTTTCCTCGTGCCGTCGGACGAAGTGGCCGCCAGCACCCGCGATATGATCCAGTCGATGGTCAAAATTTTCCTGATCGCGCTGGTGTTCCTCGTGCTGCTCTGCTTTGTCGGCATGATCTTCGTCACCCAGCTGCGCCGCAACCAGACGCTGCTGGCCCTCAAGACCGAGAGTGCCGCCCGCCTTGCCCAGAGCAACGCCGAGTTGGAAAAGGCGCAGAAAGCCACCGTTGAAGCCCTGAATCTGGCCGAGAGTGCCAGCAAAGCCAAGACGGATTTCCTCTCCAACATGAGCCACGACATCCGCACGCCCATGAACGCGATCGTCGGCATCTCCACCCTGATGGAAAACGAGCTGGATCAGCCCGACCGCCTGCGCGAGCACATCCACAAGCTGCAGATGTCCAGCCAGCATTTGCTGGGCCTCATCAACGACATCCTCGATATGAACAAGATCGAGAGCGGCAAGACCGTGCTGCGCTCTGAGAGTGTCCACCTGCCCGATCAGCTGGAACAGATCAGCGACATGATCCGCCCGCAGGTCCGCGAAAAGGGCCAGACGCTCACCGTCGTCACCCGCGACATCGTCCACGAGGATTTTCTGGCCGATGCCACCCGCCTGCGGCAGGTGCTCATCAACATCCTGTCCAACTCCGTCAAGTACACGCCCGACGGCGGGCAGATCACCTTTACCGTCGCCGAGCTGCCCCGCCCCGGCCAGTCCTACGCCAAATATGTCTTTACCATCGCGGATAATGGCATCGGCATGACCGAAGAGTTCCAGAAAAAGATCTTTGAGCCCTTCGTCCGCGCCGAAAGCTCCCTGACCAACAAGGTTCAGGGCACCGGCCTTGGAATGTCCATCACCAAGAGCATCGTCGAGCTGATGGGCGGCACCATCCGGCTCGAGAGTGCCCCCGGCAAGGGCAGCACCTTCGAGGTCGTGCTGGAGTTCCCCATCGACACCGAAGCCAAGGCCCGCGCTGCTGCCAACAGCGCACCCGCCCTGACGGGCAAGACTTCTTCCCTGCACGGGATGAAGTTCCTCTGCGCCGAGGACAACGCCCTGAATGCCGAGATCCTCGAGGCCCTGCTCGAATGCGAGGGTGCCGCCTGCACCGTCTACCCGGACGGCCAGCAGATCGTGGATGCCTTTGCCGCTGTGAAGCCCGGCGATTACGACGCGATCCTGATGGATGTGCAGATGCCGGTGATGGACGGCTACGAAGCCACCCGGCGCATCCGCAGCGGCGCAAACCCGCTGGGCCGCACCATCCCCATCTTCGCCATGACCGCCAACGCCTTCTCGGACGACATCCAGCACAGCCTTGATGCCGGCATGAACGCTCACCTCTCCAAGCCCATCAATATGAAGGAGCTGGAGAAGACGGTGACCAGCTTTACCTCCCGGTAAGGCCCTTGGCTCTCCCTTTGGGAGAGCTGGACGCGAAGCGGCCTGAGAGGGCGAGGACGCTGACAAAACAAACAAAAACGCAGCGATACGATGCAGCTTTCAAAAAGCCATCGTATCGCTGCGTTTGTTTTCTCGATTTCTACCGGGCTCACCCTCTCCGTCATTGCTTCGCAATGCCACCTCCCCCAAAGTGGGAGGCAAGAAGCCCGGACTTCAAGCACTTCTTACTGCACCTGAGAGGGCTCCGGCGGCATCTTCGCAAACAGTGCCTTGAGCACCAGCGGGGTCGCCACGGACGAGACAATGATAAGCAGGATGACCGCCGTGAAGTAGACCGAATCCACCACGCCGGCCTCGAGGCCCTTCTGGGCCACGATCAGAGCCACCTCGCCGCGGGTCATCATGCCGACGCCGACTTTGAGGGAATCCGCCCAGCTGAACCGGCAGACCTTGGCAGCCAGACCGCAGCCGATGATCTTGGTGACAAGAGCCACGATCACGAAGCAGATGCTGAACAGCAGGATCTCGGGCGTCAGGCCGCTGATGTCGGTTTTCAGGCCGATACTGGCGAAGAACACCGGCGAAAACAGGACGTAGTTGCTGATGTCCACCCGGCGTTCAACGTAGGGGGCATCTTCCATAGAACAGAGAACAATGCCGGCAATGTACGCGCCCGTGATGTCTGCAATGCCGAAATACTGCTCGGCGATGTAGGCCATGGCAAAGCAGAAAGCCATGCTCACAATGGTGATGCGCTGGGTGTGGGGGTTGCGCTTATCGAGCCACTGCATGGCAAAATGGATCACCACGCCAAGGCCGATGGCCACGAGGAAGAAGAGCACGGTGTTGAAGAGCACCTGCCCCAGCCCCGTGCCGGTGCCGGAACTTGCGCCCAGCACGCAGGTCAGCACCACGATGCCGATCACATCATCAATGACTGCCGCACTGACAATGGTCGTGCCGAGAAAGCTTTTCAGGTGGCCCAGTTCCTGCAGTGTTGCCACCGTGATGGAAACGCTGGTGGCCGTCATGATGGTGCCGATGAACAACGCCTTATAAAACTCGGTGCTGCCGATGGCCGCAAAACCATAGAACGCACCGTACAGCAGCGTGCCGCCCAGCAGCGGCACCGCCACGCCCACGCAAGCGATCAGGGTCGCAATGGGGCCGGCCTTGATGAGCTCTTTCAGGTTGGTGCCAAGGCCTGTGGAGAACATCAGCAGCACCACGCCGATCTCGGCAAAGATCGAAATGGTGTCGCTGGTGTGGACCAGATTCAGCAGGCAGGGGCCGATCAGCAGGCCTGCAATGATCTCACCGACCACCTGCGGGGCCTTGCACTTGCGGGCCACCAAGCCGAAGAACTTTGCGCTCAGCATGATGATCGCCAGATTGCGGAATACCGAATACATAAAACGCATCCTTCTCTCTTCTTTATATAAAGCACCCGTTTTTGCCGGAAACGCTCACAGTGCTTTGCCCTGTATTATAGCGCATTTGCTTGTTAAATGCAAAACGATCTTTCCGTTCTTATCCCCAAATTTGCACCAAACTTTCTGTTTCCAAAAGCGCAAAAATATATTCAGAAAGACTCTTGACAAAATCGGCTGTACTTGCTATAATAAATTGCTGTCTGAACAGACAAGCCGCACAGCACCGCATTGCCGTGATGCTGTGTACCCTTGGCCTCTACCTGAGGCCCTCAAGTCCAAAAGGAGGTGCTACAAAATGGCAAAGTACGAAACCATGCTGATTACCAGCGCAGCTCTCGACGAGGAGGCTACTTCCGCTCTGGTCGGTAAGTTCAAGTCCCTGATCGAGGCAAACGGTACGATCGACTCCATCGACGAGTGGGGCAAGCGTCGTCTTGCATACCCTATCAACGACGAGGAGGAAGGCGTCTACACCGTGATCAACTTCACCAGCGAGCCCAGCTTCCCTGCCGAGCTCGACCGTGTGTACAAGATCACTGAGGGCGTTATGCGCAGCCTGATCGTTGCCCACGAGGAGTAATCTTTTCGTGACCAAAAAGGAGTCCGTATTATGTTGAATGTTGTTGCCATCATGGGCCGCCTCGTGGCTGACCCTGAGCTTCGTACCACCCAGAGCGGGATCAATGTGGTAAGCTTCCGCATTGCCTGCGACCGCAACTTTGCCCGTCAGGGCGAGCAGCGTCAGGCCGATTTCATCGACATTGTCGCGTGGCGTCAGCAGGCCGAGTTCGTCTCCAAGTATTTCCAGAAGGGCAGTCTGATCGCCATCGAAGGCAGCCTCCAGACCCGCCAGTATCAGGATAAGAACGGAAACAACCGCACCGCTGTGGAGGTCGTGGCCAATAACATCAGCTTTGCAGGCCCCAAGAGCAGCAATCAGGGCGGCGGAGCAGCGTATCAGAATGCCGCTCCGTCCTACCAGAACCAGCAGACTCCTGCTCGTCCGGCTGCTGTGGAAGCAGCTCCCAGCTACTCGGCTGGCAATGCCGACGATTTCGCCGTCATCGACGACAGCGACGACCTGCCGTTCTAATCACGATCGGTTTTCACCGTAAAAATCCAACAGGAGGTAATAAGCAATGGCTTTTGAAAGAACCGAAGGC
>CAVKZS010000008.1:0-15378 GCA_963660925.1 Eubacterium sp. CAG:38
GGTGCGCCTGCCGCCAGACCCGGTCGGTCAGCCCCTCCATGGGGGCAACGTAGTAATTCATCCGGGATCAGGCCTCAGCGATGGCTTCGATCTCGCAGAGCACATTTTTGGGCAGGCTCTTGACGGCCACGCAGCTGCGTGCGGGCTTGGAGGTAAAGTACTTGGCGTACTCCTCGTTGAAGGCGGCAAAGTCCTCCATGTTGGCGAGGAAGCAGGTGGTCTTGACGACCTTTTCGGCACTGCTGCCGGCGGCCTCGAGGATGGCGAGGACGTTCTTGCAGCTCTGGGCGGCCTGTGCTGCAATGCCTTCGGGGATGGAGCCGTCGGCGGGGTTCACCGGGATCTGACCGGAAGTGTAGACCAGATCACCGACGATGAAACCCTGCGAATAGGGGCCGATGGCACCGGGAGCGTTGTCTGTATGGATCATTTTCATCATCAAATACCTCGTTTTCAGATTCGGCTGCTGCAGCCGGAAAATTTGTGGGATGCTTTCAGTTTACACCGCCCGCAATCCGCTGTCAACCGATTTGACAGCCGACGCAAAACCTGCTACACTGAGGTTAAAGTCAGCTTCAGCTTATCCAAAGGAGGAAAATGTCATGTATACCATCGGTCAGGTGTCCAAACTGTTCGGTCTGCCGGTCTCGACACTCCGCTATTACGATAAAGAAGGGCTGTTCGACAACATCCACCGGGATTCCGGCATCCGCAAGTTCAGCGACCGGGATCTCGAGCGGCTGCGGATGATCGAGTGCCTGAAAAAGTCCGGCCTTGAGATCAAGGACATCAAGCAGTTCATGATCTGGTGCGGGCAGGGCAGCGGCACCTTTCTCCAGAGGCGGGAGCTGTTCGCCCGCCAGCGCAGGTCAGTACAGGCCGAGATCGCGCACCTCGAGCAGGTGCTGGCCATGCTGGATTATAAGTGCTGGTTCTACGATCAGGCCATCCGGGACGGCACCGATGAGCACCTGCGCAACCTCACCGCCGCCGATCTCCCGGAAGAGTACCGCGCCGCCTACAACCTCATCCATTCCGGTTCCGAAGAACCCGCCCGGAAGGAAGCTTAATTACGCAAAAACTCCCGCCCTGTACTTGTTTTTTGAGCACAGGACGGGAGCTTTTCACTTATTCAGAGATCCTCGTGGAAAACTTACTTGGGCTGCTTGCCGATGTAAGCGAGGATGCCGCCGTCGGCGTAGAGGATCTGGCCGTTCACGAAGTCGGAAGCATGGGAAGCGAGGAAGACGCAGGGGCCGACCATATCTTCCGGATCACCCCAGCGGCCTGCGGGGGTCTTGGCGCAGATGAAGGTGTCGAAGGGGTGGCGGCTGCCGTCGGGCTGGATCTCGCGCAGGGGAGCGGTCTGGGCGGTGGCGATGTAGCCCGGGCCCATGCCGTTGCACTGGATGTTGTACTCGCCGTACTCGGAAGCGATGTTCTTGGTCAGCATCTTCAGGGCACCCTTGGCGGCAGCATAGGCGGAGACGGTCTCACGGCCCAGCTCGCTCATCATGGAGCAGATGTTGATGATCTTGCCCTCGCGCTTGGCGATCATGTCGGGCAGGACGGCCTTGGAGCAGTTGAAAGCACCGCCGACGTGGACGTCGATGACCCGCAGGAAATCGGTGTGGCTCATCTCGATCATGGGGACGCGCTTCATCAGGCCGGCATTGTTGACCAGAATGTCCACGGGGCCGACTTCGGCCTTGATCTTTGCGACCATGGCGTTGACAGCGGCTTCGTCGGTGACATCGGCTACATAGCCGTGGGCCTCGACGCCGGCCTCTTTGTAGGCGGCAATGCCCTTCTCGAGGCTGCCCTCGTTGGAGCAGTTGAAGCAGACGGTGGCACCGCACTTTGCCATGCCGACCGCGATGGAGAAGCCGATGCCGTGGGCACCGCCGGTGATGAGGGCGACCTTGCCCTTCAGATCAAATGCAGAAAGATCCATGTTCGTAATCTCCTTCAATCATAATGGTGGAAACAACGTTTCAAAAAACCCCATACCAGAGATGCCCGGTATGGGGTTTGGGTGTACTTTTAGCGCAGGTCGGTGGTAGCGATGTTGTCCATGTCGTCAAACTCCATGTTCTCGCCGCCCATTGCCCAAATAAAGGTGTAATTTGAGGTGCCGACGCCGCTGTGGATGCTCCAAGAGGGGCTGATGACAGCATCCTCATTGTGCATCACGATGTGGCGGGTCTGCGTGGGCTCGCCGCACATATGGAACACCACCTGTCCCTCGGGCAGTTCAAAGTAGGTGTAGATCTCCATACGCCGCTCGTGGGTGTGGCTGGGCATCGTGTTCCAGTTGGAACCCGGCTCCAGCTCGGTCATACCCATGCTCAGCTGGCAGGTCTTGAGGACATCCGGATGGATGAACTGGTTGATGGTGCGCTTGTTGCAGGTCTCGACGCTGCCCAGAGGACGATGGTTTGCATCGGCCATCTTGATCAGGCGGGTCTCGTAAGAGCAGTGTGCCGGGGCGGAGACCATGTAGAACTTGGCGGGATGCTCCGGATCAGCAGAAGCGAAGGTCACTTCCTTGGTGCCCTTGGTGATGTACAGGCAGTCTTTATAGCCCAGCTTGTACTCCACACCGTCGGCCACCACGATGCCGGTGGAATCCTTGCCGATGTTGAACATACCGATCTCGCGGCGTTCGAGGAAGTAGTGGGTGCCGAAGTTGGCCCACACGTCGATACCCTTGTCGATCGGGACGGTCTCATGCACGGGCATACAGCCCAGCGTCACCATGCGGTCCACATGGCTGTAAACAGCCACAACTTCATCGGCCTTGTACAGGCCGGTGATCAGCATTTCATCCCGCATTTCCTCGGTGGTGTAACGCTTGAAGTCTTTCTGGTTGCAGGAATAACGGATATCCATTTCGGAATCCTCCCGCGATTACCGCTGGATACGGCCGGAACCGTCGCCGCCAGCCAGCTTCTCGACCTCGGAGACGGTGACCATGTTGTAGTCGCCCTCGATGGAGTGCTTCAGAGCGGAAGCAGCCACTGCGAACTCAACAGCGTCCTGAGTGGACTTGCCGTTCAGCAGAGCGTAGATCAGGCCGCCGCCGAAGGAGTCGCCGCCGCCAACGCGGTCGATGATCTTCAGCTCGTACTTCTTGGAGAAGCAGTACTCATTGGAAGCAACATCGTACAGCATTGCGCTCCAGCCGTTCTCGGAAGCGTTGTGGCTCTCACGCAGAGTGATGGCAACCTTCTCGAAGTGGAACTTGTCAGCCAGCTGCTTGGCAACGCTCTTGTAGCCCTCAGCGTTCAGCTTGCCGCCGTAGATGTCGGTGGACTCAGCCTCGATGCCGAACACGTCCTTTGCATCCTCCTCGTTGGAGATGCAGACGTCAACGTACTGGCACAGCTCGGTCATAGCGGCGCGGGCCTGCTCACGGGTCCACAGCTTGCCGCGGTAGTTCAGGTCGCAGCTGATCTTCACGCCGTGAGCCTTAGCAGCCTTGCAGGCCTCCAGGCAGATCTCAACGACATTTGCACCCAGAGCCGGGGTGATGCCGGTGAAGTGGAACCAGTCGACGCCCTCGAAGATCTTGTCCCAGTTGAAGTCAGCGGGCTGAGCCAGCTGGATCGCGCTGTTGGCACGGTCGTAGATGCAGACGGAACCACGCTGAGAAGCACCCTTCTCGTTGTAGTAGATGCCCACACGGTCGCCGCCGCGGACGATCATGCTGGTGTCCACACCGTAGCGGCGCAGGCTGTTGATCGCGGCCTGACCGATGGCGTGAGCGGGCAGCTTGGTGACGAAGGCAGCGTCAACGCCGTAGTTTGCCAGAGAGACAGCGACGTTTGCCTCGCCGCCGCCGAAGGTGAACTCCAGATTGTTAGCCTGAACGAAACGCTCGTAGTTGAACGGCTGCAGACGGACCATCAGTTCGCCAAAAGTAACGACTTTCATTGTGGTTTCTCCTTTTTAAAAACAGTTGAGTGTTCGGTATATCAGCCCGCCGCAGGGTGCTCCCGGTGCGGCGGCAATATCGGATTTTTAAATCAGGACTTAGGCCTGAACGAGGTGGAAGGCAAAGCCTGCAATCTCGTCTGCGAAGTAGCAGGCGATGGTCTTGCCGTTCTTGACGTTCTTGCTGTCGAGGTCAAACTTGACGCCGCGCTGGGTCAGGTGATAGATGGCGCGATCGACGTTGTTGCAGCCGATGGCGATGTGGCCGTTGGTGCCGCGGCCCGGCTTCTTCATGATCTCGAACTCCTTGTTGCCGACGAAGATGCTGGAGTTGCCCGGAGCGACCTTCATGTTCAGCAGACCGCCGATCAGGTTGGCGATCTTCATGGCCTCTTCCTCGTTGCCGGTGTTGATGCCGACGTGGACGAGCTTCAGGCCCAGCATGGTATCGACGGCTTCCTTGCTCTGTGCGGTGATCTTGGCCCAATCGCCGGCCTTGATGACATCGCTCTTGCACATCCAAGTGCCGCCGACGGCGAAGATCTGGTCATAGCCCAGATAATCGTTGACGTTCTTGGCGTTGACACCGCCGGTGCACATCCAGCGTGCGCCCTTCAGGGCTGCGCCGATGTTCTTCAGCATACCGACGCCGCCGTTGGCCTCAGCCGGGAAGAACTTCAGAGCCTCGCAGCCGAGGTTCATAGCCTGCTGCATCTCGCCGGCAGAAGCGGTGCCGGGCATCATGATGCCGCCCTTGTCGATGACGTGCTTGCAGACCTCGGGGTCGAAGCCGGGAGCGACGATGAAGGAAGCACCGGCTGCTATAGCGCGGTCAGCCTGCTCGCAGGTCAGGACAGTGCCTGCGCCCAGCAGCATCTCGGGCATCTCCTCGTGGATCTTGCGGATGCACTCTTCTGCGCAAGCAGTGCGGAAGGTGACCTCAGCAGCGGGCAGACCGCCCTCAGCCAGAGCCTTGCACAGGGGCAGGGCCTCGTCAACGCTGTTAAATGCAATAACAGGGATAATGCCGATCTGATAGACCTTTTCTACGATGGGATTCATAACGCATTCTCCTTCTTAATTTAAAACTCTCCGAGTGGGCGGGAGCCCCAATCCGGGCATACCGCTCCCGCCATACGCTTGTATTATTAGTATAAACTACGGCGGGAAGTTTGGTAATGCTCAACAAGCACAATGTTTTGCATAAGACCTTGTATACATTGCACAAAAATGCCGAAGGCTCAGAGGTTCAGCCGCCGGAACAGCTCCGCAATGCCGTCGTGGTCGCAGTCGTTTTCGCTCACAAGGTCGGCCAGAGCCTTGATCTGGGGCATTCCGTTGGCCATGACTGCCGCAACGCCGGCCTTTTCCAGCATGGCGCGGTCGTTCTCGCTGTCGCCGATGGCGGCGGTGGCTTCGTGGGGGATGCCCAGCCGGTCGGCCAGCGTCAGCAGGGCGGAACCCTTGTCGATGCCCCGGGGTGTGATCTCAATGTTTTCGGGGCAGCCCTGCACCACTTCTACGTCCTTCAGGGCGAGGAACCGGGGCAGAACGGCCTGCGCCTCTTCCCGGGTCTCGAAGAACATACAGAATTTCTCCACCTCATGGGCGTGGCGGCTCATCCACTCGGCGAAATCCCGTACCACCACAAAGCGGCCGTCGTCGGGCTGGTTGGCCTCGGTGGACTTCCGCTTGGCGAAGCGGGCGGTCAGGCAGCGGATGCCGTGCTCGTCCTTGAGGGAGTAGCCCTCCGAGAAAACGCTCAGCTCGCCGTCGTATTCCTGAAAGAGCGCGAACACCTCCCGGGCCTTCTGCACCGGGAACACATTCTGGATCAGGCAGATGGGGTCGCTGGTCTCCCGCTCAGCGGCGTTGGAGTAGCGGCTGTACACACAGCCCAGTGGGTCGCTGCCCAGATCCCAGACCGAGGCACCGTTGGAGGTGATGGCGTACCGGATGCCGGGCAGCTGGGCCACCACCGGCGGCAGGTTGGCCAGCGGCCGGCCGGTGGCGGGCAGGACCACCACACCGTGGGATACCGCCTCGGCGATGGCCTGCCGGGTGAGGGGAGAGACCCCCGATTGATGGGTCAGAAGGGTGCCGTCGAGGTCGAGGGCGACCAGACGGATGGGGACAGTAGGTTGTGACATGAAGGCTCCTTTTCTTTCCAATAAAAGCGATACCTCCATTTTATACGATAATCCCCAATTGCGCAAGCCGTCTGGATGTGGTAAAATAAAACGTCTCAGAATAAAATTATAGGAGAAATATTATGAATCTGCAAAAGCTGCGGGCAAACTGCCGCCCGCATCTCTGGTTTCAGCTGTATTGGGTGGTCTACCTGATCTGGTTCTTCTGGCTGGATCTCACCGTGAAGAACCCGAAGTACATCATCCACAGCCCCATCGACGACATCATTCCGTTTAATGAGTGGTTCGTCTTTCCCTATTGCAGCTGGTTTCTGCTGCTGGCGGGGGTCACGGCCCTGCTGTGGTGGTGCGATACGGCCAGCTATGACAAGCTCTGCCTGATGATGTTCTCGGGAATGACCTTCTGCCTCATTCTTTATATGGTGCTGCCGAACGGTCTGGACATCCGGCCCACGGCCGAGGCCATTGGCCGGGACAACATCGCCATGACCATCATGAAGATGCTCTGGAGCGCGGACGCCTCGGTCAACGTCTGCCCGTCCATCCACTGCCAGAGCTCCGGCTGCATGGCACTGGCCTTCTCCCAGAGCAAGCTGACCAAGGACCGCCCGGGCCTGAAAATTCTGGCATGGGGCTGGGCCGGCCTGATCTGCGCCTCAACCGTGTTCACCAAGCAGCATTCTATTATAGATGTGGTCTGCGGTCTGGCACTGGTGGCCGTCTGGGTGCCGGTGCTCTACCGCCCGGCAAAAACAAAAGCGTAACTTTTACTTGCCGATCTTTGCAAAACCCCTTGACGCGGACGGGTTGTACGAATACAATAAAATTGTGATTGATATATCAAATTCGGCAAAAAAACGAGTTTGATCCCGTCGGGAGGAGAGAAAACGTATGGCAGCAAAAAGTGCCCGGGAGATCGCATACGAAACGATCCGCAGCCGGATCATCACCATGGAGCTGAAACCCGGCGATGAGCTGAACGACCGTCTGCTGGCGCAGGAGCTTGGCATCAGCCGTACCCCCATGCGGGAAGCCCTGATCATGCTCAACATCGCCCACATGGTCAACATCAAGCCCCAGAGCGGCACCCATGTGGCTCCCATCGACCTCAAGCTGATGGAGATGGAGCAGTTTGCCCGCTTTACCTTAGAGAAAGAGATGCTGGACCGGATCCGCGGTAAGCTGACCCCGGAACAGGAGGCAGCCTACCGCCAGAACATCGAGCAGTACCGCGCGCTGGAACGCCAGCCCGACGCCGAGAACCGGGAGACCCGGATGCTGGAACTGGACAACGCCTTCCACCGGATGGCATTTGAGATCTGCGGGATGGAAGCCCACTTCGACCATATGCTTTCCACCTTCCAGCACATTGAGCGGCTGCGCAAGTTCAGCCTTCAGACCGAAGAGAATAAATCGGTCTGCGCCGCCCACACCCGCATTCTGGAAGCCGTGCTTCATGGCTCGGAGGAGGATGTCAGCCGGGCACTGAGCGACCACCTGAACCGGTATAAGCTCTCGGTGGAGCAGGCAAAGAAGCATCACCCGGAATACTTCATAGAGGGCTGATGCCTTCCCCTTGAGGAAAGACTCTCCCCGGTCGGGGAGAGATGTCACAGAGTGACAAAGTGGGGTATGGGTGGCATTGCGTAAGCAATGACGGATGAGGCGTAAAGCCAACGGGAGAAGAACGAAAAACGCGAGGGTTTCACCTCATCAGTCGCTAACGCGACAGCTTCCCCTCGAGGGAAAGCCTATAATAGGTATAAAGACGGCTGCAAAAGCGGAAAAACCGATTTGCAGTCGTCTTTTTGTCTAAAGTATACAAGAAAAAACTCTAAAAAATGTCAAAACGCCAATTGCCAAAACCAAACTGATATATTAGAATATAAGACGAGAATGCGCCCCAGTGGTTGCTGCGGGCCAAAGCGAAGGGAACACAACAAGGAGGACCCCACTATGCCTATGAAAATGGGTTGGCGTTGGTACGGTGAAGGCAATGACCCTGTCACCCTCAGCGACATCAAGCAGATCCCCGGCGTGACCAGCATCGTCTGGGCACTGCACGACAAAATGCCCGGCGAGATCTGGGAGATCGACGAGATCCAGAAGGTCGCTGACCAGATCCATGCCTACGGCTTCGACATGGACGTGGTCGAGTCGGTCAATGTCCACGATGACATCAAGATCGGCCTGCCCACCCGCGACAAATACATCGAGAACTACAAGCAGTGCATCCGCAATCTGTCCAAGTTCGGCGTCAAAGTCATCTGCTACAACTTTATGCCGATCTTCGACTGGACCCGCACCGACCTGTTCCATCCCGTAGGCGACGGCTCCACCGCCCTGTTCTACGAGAAGGCCAAGATCAAGGACGACTACAAGTCCATGGCCGATTACATCCTGAGCTTCACCGAGAAGTACAACATGACCTTCCCGGGCTGGGAGCCGGAGCGCATGGCAAAGCTGGATGAGCTGTTCAAGGCCTACGCCCCTGTCACCAAGGAGAAGCTGTGGGAGAACCTGAAGTACTTCCTCGAGGCTCTGATGCCGACCTGCCGTGAGTGCGACATCAAGATGGCCATCCACATGGACGATCCCCCCTGGGACATCTTCGGCCTGCCCCGCCTGCTGGTGGATGCCGAGAGCATCGACCGTTTCCTGAGCATGGTGGACGACGAGTACAACTGCCTGACCCTCTGCTCCGGCAGCCTGAACGCAAACCCCAACAACAACGTTGCTGAGATCGTCCGCAAGCACTGCGACCGCATCGCATTTGCCCACATCCGCAACATCCACCACTTCCCCAACGGCGACTTCTCCGAGGCTGCTCACCGCGACTGCTGCGGCGAGACCGGCATCATCGAGATCCTGCGCGCCTACCATGACTGCGGCTTCGAGGGCTACATCCGCCCCGACCATGGCCGTCAGCTGTGGGAGGAAGGCCCCGGCAACTGCCGTCCCGGTTACGGCAAGTATGACCGTGCCCTCGGCATCCAGTATATGCTGGGTGTCTGGGATCTGCTGGATCGTCTGGATGAAGAGAAAAAGAAAGGCTAAGCATTATGAAGCTGTCTGATATCAAGAACGGCAATCTGTCCGCTGAGTGGGCAGAAAAGGGCTATGAGCTGCCCAAATTCGATGTTGAGGCTGTCAAGGCCAAGACCCACGCCGAGCCCACTTGGGTTCACTTCGGCGCGGGCAACATCTTCCGTGCGTTCCCGGCTGCCATCCTCAACGAGGCTCTGAACAGCGGCAAGTACGACCGCGGCGTGATCGTGGCCGAGAGCTTTGACTACGAGATCATCGACAAGGCTTACCGCCCCTACGACAACATGAGCCTGCTGGTCTGCCTGAAGTCCACCGGCGACATCGAGAAGAAGGTCATCGCTTCCGTCACCGAGAGCCTGAAGGCCGATCCTTCCTTCACCGAGGACTGGGCGCGTCTGGTCGAGATCTTCCAGAACCCCAGCCTGCAGATGATCTCCTTCACCATCACCGAGAAGGGCTACGGCGTTGCTCCGGCCGACCTCGAGCGCGGCTTGACCCCGGTTCTGGCTATGGGCAAGGTCACCGCTCTGCTGTACGAGCGTTTCAAGGCCGGCAAGCTGCCTCTGACCGTGCAGAGCATGGACAACTGCTCCCACAACGGCGATAAGGTCAAGAACGCCGTCCACACCTATGCCGCCAAGTGGGTCGAGCAGGGTCTGGTCCCGGCCGAGTTCCTTGCCTATGTGCAGGACGAGACCAAGGTCACCTTCCCGTGGAGCATGATCGACAAGATCACCCCGCGCCCCGACGCCAAGGTCCAGAAGATGCTGGCCGACGACGGCTTTGAGGACAACTACACCATCGTCACCGAGAAGCACACCTTCACCGCTCCCTTCGTCAACGCCGAGGAGACCGAGTATCTGTGCATCGAGGATCACTACACCAACGGTCGTCCTCCGCTGGAACTGGGCGGTGTGCTCTACTGCGACCGCGAGACCGTGGACAAGATCGAGAAGATGAAGGTCTGCACCTGCCTGAACCCCCTGCACACCGCCATGTCCATCTATGGCTGTATGCTGGATTACACCCTCATCTCTGCTGAGATGGCAGACGAGGATCTGCGCGCCTTTATCCAGAAGATCGGCTACATCGAGGCCATGCCCGTCGTCGTCGATCCGGGTGTCCTGAACCCCTATGAGTTCATCGGTGCCGTCATCAACCGCCGCCTGCCCAACCCCTTCATGCCCGACGCTCCCCAGCGTATCGCCACCGATACCTCCCAGAAGCTGGCCATCCGCTTCGGCGAGACCATCAAGGCTTACGAGGCACGCGGTCTGGACAAGTCCAACCTGATCCTGATCCCGCTGGTGCTGGCAGGCTATGCCCGCTACCTGAAGGGCATCGACGACAACGGCAAGCCCTTCGAGATCTCTCCCGATCCGCTGCTGGCTGAGCTGCAGGCCATCGTTGCTCCGCTGGAAGTCAAGGAAGGCGAGCAGGACTTCAGCTGCCTGAAGAAGCTGTACAGCCGTGCCGATGTCTTCGGCGTTGATCTGTACGCCGTCGGTCTGGGCGAGAAGATCGAGGGCATGGTCAAGGAGCTGTACGCCGGCAACGGCGCGGTCCGTAAGACCCTGCACAAGTACACCGTCGCCCGCTGATCCGGCCGCTCTGTGCTGAACCTGTGAAATAACTATCTACGTTCCCGCGCTGCGTTTTGCTTTGCCGCAGCGTGGGATTTTTGTTTGCAAAAAAGGGAGCAGCCCCCGGAAATACCGGAGACTGCTCCCTTTTTCTGCGTGTTTTGCGGTTGGGGGTTCAGCTGAAGATCTTACCCAGCAGCCAGAGCAGGAAGCTGGACGAGGCCGAGGGGCCGAGGATCTTCATGAGCAGGGAAATCAGACAGGACATCGGGGTGTTCTCCTTTTGTGTTGTTCTGCGTTTCGGAACACGGCCCGGCAGCTGAGCGGGACGCTCCGTTATGAATACGGCAGAGCAGGGAACGGGATTGCAGGAAAACACTTCCAGCGACTTCTAAACTGCCCGGGAGAACACATGGAAAACCGAAAGAGGCCGCTGCACCTCCGGTTGGTTGGAAGATGCAGCGGCCTCTTTATCGGATAGGATAAAAAGGAAAGAAAAGTGGGAAACTCAAACTTCAGGTGCGATCAACGCTTGACGTTGAAAGCAGCCATGCCGGGATAAACGGCACTTGCACCCAGATCCTCCTCGATGCGGAGCAGCTGGTTGTACTTGGCCACGCGCTCGGTACGGCTGGGAGCACCGGTCTTGATCTGGCAGGTGTTCAGAGCGACAGCCAGATCTGCGATGGTGGTGTCCTCGGTCTCGCCGGAGCGGTGAGAGCTGATGGCGGTGTAACCGGCCTTGTGTGCCATCTTGATGGCTTCCAACGTCTCAGAGACGGAGCCAATCTGGTTCAGCTTGATGAGGATGGCGTTGCCGGCACCCAGAGCGATGCCCTTGGACAGACGCTCGGTGTTGGTGACAAACAGGTCGTCGCCCACCAGCTGGACCTTGCCGCCCAGCTCGCGGGTCATCTCCTGCCAGCCCTCCCAGTCCTCTTCGTCGAGGCCGTCCTCGATGGAGATGATGGGATACTTCTCAACGAGGCTCTTCCAGTGTGCGATCAGCTCGCTGGAGGTGTACTCGGTGCCAGCCTTGGGCAGCTTGTAGAAGCCCTTACCCTTGGGGCTCTTCCACTCGGAGGAAGCGGCATCCATAGCCAGCATGAAGTCCTTGCCGGGCACATAGCCGGCCTTCTCGATGGCGGCCAGAATGGTCTCGATGGTCTCCTCGTCGCTGGACAGGTTGGGAGCAAAGCCGCCCTCGTCGCCCACGGAGGTAGCCAGACCCTTGGCCTTCAGGATGGAAGCCAGAGCGTGGAAGACCTCAGCGCACCAGCGCAGAGCTTCCTTGAAGGAAGGTGCGCCCACGGGCATGATCATGAACTCCTGCGTATCCACGGTGTTGGTGGCGTGTGCGCCGCCGTTCAGGATGTTCATCATGGGGACGGGCAGGCGGTTGCCGTTGACGCCGCCGAGGAAGCGGTACAGGGGCATATCCAGAGAAGCAGCGGCTGCACGGCAGGCTGCGATGGAAACGGCCAGAATTGCGTTTGCACCCAGATTGGACTTGTCCTTGGTGCCGTCGGCCTTGATCATAGCAGCGTCGATGGCGTAGATGTCGGAAGCATCCATGCCGACAACAGCGTCAGCGATGACGGTGTTGATGTTTTCAACAGCCTTGGTCACGCCCTTGCCGAGGTAACGGCTCTTGTCGCCGTCGCGCAGCTCCAGAGCCTCGAACTCACCGGTAGAAGCACCGGAAGGAGCGCAGCCACACGCTACGGTGCCGTCGGCCAGAGTGATCTCTGCCTCCACGGTGGGGTTGCCGCGGGAGTCAAGGATCTCACGGCCGATCACGGATTCAATTTCCAGATAGTTCATAGAATTTACCCTCCTAAATTCGCTCCCTGCGAAACGCAGGTAGTATTCGCTAACTAACCGCCTTTATCCTACCACGCATTGCCCCGGAGTGCAAGAGAGAAGTGCAATGTTAGCAGATAAAAACTTTGTGCCGGGTGCAGGACTGTACCTTATAGAAGGACAGCCTCTTCTGCGGGAAACTATCCCATAGAATGGGCTGAAAGAGAAGTGCTTATACCGATTTCATGCGTCGGTGTAACTTTTTTGCAACCTGTGAATTGCTTTCATTTTGGGTTGAAACGAAATGAACAGAATGAAAAAGTGAACAAAATATACGGCTCTCTTTTGGTGAAAATAGCAAGTTTTGCCTGAAATGCCTCCGAAACTATGGACGGTTTGTGAATTGCGCACAACTTCCGACGCGACTATAATAATGGTAGCAAAGCAGAGCCGCTTTGAGGGAAAGGGTTCTGCTTTCTATCATTTCAACACGAAACTTCCAATCCAAGGAGGATATACAACTATGAAAAAGATGATCTCTCGTCGCAGCTTTCTGGCTGCAGCCGGCGTCGTTGCTGCAGCCGGTGTCCTGACCGCCTGCGGCGGTTCTTCTTCCAGCACCAGCACCGCTGCTTCCTCTACGGCAGCTGCTTCTTCCACCGCAGCAGGTTCTGCCGCTGCTTCCGGTGATACCATCAAGGTCGGCGTCATGGGCCCTCTGACCGGCGATGTTTCCGTTTACGGTCAGGCCGTTGTCAACGGTGCCAACCTGTATCTGGATCAGGTCAACGAAAAGGGCGGCATCAACGGCAAGCAGATCGAGTCCATCACCATGGACGAGCAGGGCGATGCTACGCAGGCTGTCCAGTGCTTCACCAAGATGTGCGATGAGGGCATCGTCGGTCTGATCGGCGACGTCACCACCACCCCGACTTTGGCCGTTGCTGCCGAGAGTCAGGATTACAATATGCCGATGGTCACCGCTTCTGCTACCGCTGAGGCTGTCACCTACGACGCTGAGACCGACACCGTTTACGAGAATGTCTTCCGCGCTACCTTCACCGATCCGTTCCAAGGCATCAAGATGGCCGACTACGCTTACGAAAAGCTGGGCTACACCAAGGCAGCTGTTATCTTCAAGAAGGGTGCCGATTACAACGAGGGTCTGGCAGAGAACTTCGTGAACGAGTTCGAGTCTCTGGGCGGCACCATCGTCGATGAGGAGAGCTACTCCGACGGCGACGTGGATTACAAGACCCAGCTGACCACCATCCTTGGCAAGGACCCCGAGACCGTCTTCTGCCCCAACTACTATCAGGAAGTGGGCCAGATCCTGTCTCAGGCTGAGAGCGTCGGCCTGACCGTTCCGTTCCTCGGCGGCGACGGCTGGGATGGTCTGGAAGGTTACGCCACCAACGACCAGTTGAAGGACACCTTCTTCTGCGCCAACTACGCAAAGGGCTCCAACCCCGACTTTGAGAATGCTTACAAGGCAAAGTACGGCGAGGAGTACCCCAACGGCTTCTCTCCGCTGGGCTACGATGCCGCCATCACCCTGTGCTACGGCATTCAGGCTGCTGAGGACGCTGGCCTCGAGGCTGGCACCGAAGAGTACAAGCAGGCTGTCATCGACGCCATCAAGGGCGGCACCATCGAGGGCATTACCGGTACCTTCACCTTCGACGAGCACAACAACCCCGTCAAGAGCACTGCCATCCTGACCTATGTGGACGGTGCCCCGGTTCTGAAGGAAATGTTCTAAGTTCCGTCTGCGGCTCCGGTGCCGCGTCACGAGAGCGGAGACGTTGAATTTTACATGATCCATTGCGGAGACCGCCGGAACAGGTTTGCCCCGACTGTCTCCGCTTTTTTATTTTGGAAAGGAAGTATCAACCCATGACAGTGTTTTTCAGTCAGCTGATCAACGGTCTTTCCCTTGGCAGCATCTACGCGCTGATCGCGCTGGGCTACAGCATGGTTTACGGCATCATCCTGCTGCTGAACTTTGCGCACGGCGACGTCATCATGGTGGGCGCGTATATGTCGTGGTTCGTGATGAACCAGCTGGGGCTTGGCCCGGTCACGGCGGTCTGCGCCACCATCATCACCTGTACGGTGCTGGGTGTCGTGATCGAGAAGATCGCCTACACCCCGCTGCGTTCGGCTCCCCGCATCTCCCTGCTGATCACCGCAATCGGCGTCTCCTTCTTCTTGGAGTACACCGCGGAGCTCATCATGGGTTCGGGTGCCAAGGTCATTCCGTCCTACTATGACGCCAAGACCTTCTACATCGGCAAGGTCCCGCTGGGCCTGACCTCCATCATCACGCTGGTGGTCACCGTCCTGTCCATGCTGGTGCTGACCTTCCTCGTCCAGAAAACCAAGCTCGGCAAGGCCATGCGCGCCGTCTCGGAGGACATGGATGCCGCTCGTCTGATGGGCATCAACGTCAACAGCACCATCTCCTTCACCTTTGCGGTCGGTTCCGCGCTGGCCGGCATCGGTGCCGTGCTGTACTGCTGCTCCTATCCGCAGGCAACCCCGACCATGGGCTCCATGCTGGGCCTGAAAGCCTTCGTTGCCGCCGTTCTGGGCGGCATCGGTTCCATTCCGGGTGCCATGATCGGCGGCATCGCCATCGGCCTGTGCGAGTGCTTTGTCTCCGCCATCGGCCTTTCCGCTTGGAAGGACGCCGTCACGTTCGCCATTCTGATCATCGTGCTGCTGGTCAAGCCCACCGGTTTCCTTGGCCGTCAGGTACAGGAAAAGGTGTAAAGGGGGATTTTGAAGATGAATACGATCAAACGCAAAACCCTGAAAATGCCGGTGCGCTACCTGATGAACGCCGTTCTGGTGGC
>CAVKZS010000009.1:0-13511 GCA_963660925.1 Eubacterium sp. CAG:38
CTGTACTCCAACAACCGCCCGGCCAAGATCTGGCCCCAACTGGCCCCGGCCAGCCCCCTGAAGCCCGAGATCGTGGCGCAGGGCATCGACTTCATCATTGTGCGGGAGCTGATCGGCGGCGTCTACTTCGGCAATCACGAGACGCACACGCTGGAAAACGGCGAGAAGCAGGCCATCGACTCGATGCCCTACTCTGAGCACGAGATCGAGCGGATCGGCCGGATCGGTTTCGAGACCGCCCGCAAACGCCGCAAGAAGCTCTGCTGCGTCGATAAGGCCAACGTGCTGGACACCAGCCGCCTCTGGCGCGCTGTCATGCACCGGCTGCAGGCCGAGTACCCGGATGTCGAGTACAGCGAGATGTTCGTGGACAACTGCGCGATGCAGATCGTCAAGAACCCCAGCCAGTTCGACGTGATCGTGACCGAGAATATGTTCGGCGATATCCTCTCTGACGAGGCTTCTATGATCACCGGCTCCATCGGCATGATCCCCTCCTCCTCGCTGGGCGACGGCACCCGCGGCCTGTATGAGCCGATTCACGGCTCCGCGCCCGACATCGCCGGCAAGGACATCGTGAACCCCACCGCCTGCATCCTGTCGGCAGCCATGATGCTCCGCTACTCCTTCGGCCTTGCCGAGGAAGCCGACGCCATCGAGAACGCCGTCAATAAGGTTCTGGACAAAGGCCTGCGCACCGCCGACAACATGAGCGACGGCTGCACCTGCCTCGGCTGCACTGCCATGGGCGATGCCATCCTCGCAGCCCTCTCAGACAACGCCTGACGGCGTTGCCAGCTCTCCCAAAGGGAGAGCCCTTGGCAGACCGGTAAAGTCTATACAAATTGAATTGAGTTTCTTATAACGCAAAATACCGGGCCTTGTTGTCCCGATTCACAGTTTTGATGCCGTGAATCCAGACCGCAGGGCCCGGCATTTATTGTTTGTGGCAGTAAGTCAACCGATATGCCAATGGCTCCCCCTTTGGGGGAGCTGTCTGCGAAGCAGACTGAGAGGGCTGCCACCCCAAAATCAGTCCGCGCAGGTCACTTTGATATCCGAGACATAGCCTTCGGTGCCGGTATCCACATAGACGCCGATGGAGCCTTTTTCGCCGGTGCCGTGCTTCATCCGGGGCACGACGAGGGTCGGGGTCTCAGAGCCGTTCAGGTAAAAGGACGCCTTTTCATTCTCGATGACGGCCTTGATGGTTACCCACTCGTCCAGCTCGATATCCACCGGAGCCTCGTAGTCGGTGATGCCGTACTCCCGGAAGTAGCTGAAGGTGTAGCCCGGGTAGGAGAAATACTGGCAGCCGTGGGTCTTGCGCACCGGGTCGGTGCAGCTGCGGCCATTGGTGGGCCGGACGTAGAAGGACTCAAACTCGGCATCATTTTCGCTGGCGCGGTAGACGATGCCGATGAAGCCGCGGGCAAAATCCGGGGCGTCCGGCAGCAGACGGCTGCGCAGCTTCATCTCAATGGTGCCATTGTGGAACTGCACGTCCTTCAGCTTGGCGTAGGTGCTGGTGTCAAATTCCATCAGCTTTTCGTGCTTGTAAATGCGGGTCACGGCCTCGCCGTCGAGGGTTGCGTTTTCCACTTTGACATGGTTTGCGGTGAAATTCTCGGCAGTGGGATTGATGTGGTATTCCATGGTCTGATCTCCTTTTTACGGGGTGAAAGCGTGCTTGTTGGCTTTAGTATACACGCCCGTTCCGGGTTTGAACAGTAGGCACCTTTTTGTAACTACCCCCGTTTCCCCTTCCGGCTTTCGTCTTTGCGGGTCAAATCATGAAGAAGCTTCATTTGACAAATCAAATTTGGTATCTTATACTGTTTTCTATCGCATAGAGTGTCAAAAAACGGAAAAGGATAGGATATTGTCATGCTGACTCTGGATAAGATCTACCACGCCGCCTTCGTCCTCAAGGACGTTGCCCGCAAGACCGACCTCATCGAGGCTCCCCGCCTGTCGAAGGATACCCACATTTACCTCAAGACCGAGAATCTGCAGGTCACCGGCAGCTTCAAAGTCCGCGGTGCCTATTATAAGATCAGCCAGCTCTCCAAGGAAGAGAGCGACAAGGGCGTCATCGCCTGCTCTGCCGGCAACCATGCGCAGGGCGTGGCACTGGCCGCGACCCGCCGGGGCATCAAGAGCATCGTCTGTATGCCGGACGGTGCCCCCATCATGAAGGTGGAGAACACCAAGAACCTCGGTGCAGAGGTCTGCCTCGTGCCCGGCACCTACGACGACGCCCACGACAAGGCCGTGGAGCTGCAGGCCGAGACCGGCATGACCTTCATCCATCCCTACGACGATGAGCAGGTCATCGCCGGTCAGGGCACCATCGGTCTGGAGATCCTCGACCAGCTGCCCGATGTGGATGCGGTCATTGTCCCCGTGGGCGGCGGCGGTTTGATCTCCGGCGTGGCCTTTGCCATCAAGAGCCTGAAACCCGACGTCAAGGTGTACGGCGTGCAGGCCGAGGGTGCGCCCAGTATGTACCGCTCCCTCCACGAGCACAAATACCAGACCCTCTCCGCCGTCTCCACCTTCGCCGATGGCATTCAGGTCAAGACCCCCGGTGAGCTGACCTACAAGCTTTGCGAGGAGTATGTGGACGACATCGTGACCGTCTCCGAGGACGAGACCGCCGCCGCCATCCTCTCCCTGATGGAGAACCAGAAGCTCGTCGCCGAGGGTGCCGGTGCGGTGCCCGTGGCCGCTGCCCTCTTCCACAAGCTGCCCATCGAGGGCAAAAAGGTGGTCTGCCTTGTCTCCGGCGGCAACATCGACGTGAACATCCTCAACCGCGTCATCACCCGCGGTCTGGTCATGAGCGGCCGCAAAGCCAACCTGACCATCGCACTGGAGGACAAGCCCGGCCAGCTGGAAAAAGTGGCCGCCATCGTCTCCCGCTGCGGCAGCAACGTCGTCTCCGTCCTGCACGACGGCTCCGACCCCAATATGCCGATCTCGAGCTGCTTCCTCAAGCTGGCCCTCGAGACCCGCGACCATGCCCAGATCGAGCAGATCCGGCAGGAGCTCACCAAAGCGGGCTTCCAGCTGGTCGCCGAAAGAGTTTGAAGAAAAAACGAGAGGCTTGTGCCGGATGGCACAAGCCTCTCGTTTTTTGTCTTACTTTTGGACGCCGCCCTCGCACTGTTCGATGAACTGCTTGGCGACCCGGGGACTCCTGCCGCCCGCGCGGATGGCAAAGGCCTCGGCCTTGACCATCAGCTCGTCCAGCGGCATCTCGATGTGGTGCTGCTTGGCCAGTTCGGTCAGGATGGCCTCGAAGCGGGCCTTTTCGGGCCGCTGGAAGGTCACGGTCAGGCCGAAGCGGGCCGACAGGCTCATCAGCTCCTGCCGGGTATCGGCCTCGTGGATGTCGTCGCCGGTGCGGTCAGAGAGGGTCTCCTTGATGAGGTGGCGGCGGTTGGAGGTGGCATAGACCGCGATGTTCTTGGCCCGGCCGCCCACGCTGCCCTCAAGGATGGCTTTCAGGGCCGCGAAGTTGTCGTCGTTGGCGGTGAAGCTCAGATCGTCGATGAAAAGGACGAACTTGAGCGGGTTCGCGGCCAGCTTGTCCATCAGGTCGGGGATCTGGTAGAGCTGGTTTTTCTTGACTTCCACCAGCCGCAGGCCCTCCGACGCGAACTCATTGGCAATGGCCTTGACCGTGCTGGATTTGCCGGTGCCGGCGTCGCCGTAGAGCAGGACGTTGTTGGCGGGCATCCCGGCCAGCAGTGCGCGGGTGTTGGCGAGGACTTTCTCCCGCTCCTTCTCGTAGCCCGGCAGCTCGCTGAGCCGCTGGGGATCGGGGTACTTGACCGGCACCAGCCGGCCGTTCTCCACGGTAAAGACGTGGTGCTTGGCGAACATTCCGTAGCCCTTCTTCCCCACCTCGCTCATCCGCTGGGCGTAGGCAGCGGGCAGGTCGATCTGGCAGGTCTCCCACCGGGGCAGGAAGGCCAGTTCCGGCCGCTGGGACTGCTCGGAGTAGGCGGTCTGGAACAGCTCGTCCAGCGTCAGGCCGCAAAGCTCCTGCAGGAAGTGCAGTTCCCCGTCCAGCGCGCTCTGCAGCACCGGCGAAAGCGTTCCGGCAGCGGCCTGACGGACGCAGACCGTCTCGGCCTCGAGGACGGCGGCAGACAGATACTCACCGAAATTGGTGGTGTGCTCGAACAGGGCCGCCTCAAACGAGGCCACGGCGTCGCAGACCGGGCCCATGCTCCGGCTGCCGGCCTCCATCCGGTCGGTCAGGTCCACCAGCTTTGCCACCACGGGGTCATCCAGCAAGGCGCGGAAGATCACAAGCCCATGCAGATGGGCGTTCCATTCTCTCAGTTTCATGTTTCTTTCCCTCTTATTTTGATAAGCGTATTGCTCCTAAAAGTATACCGCGCTGCCGCGCAGGGCGCAAGGGTATTCAATCAGATTCATCTTTGCGCGGATTCACTTTACAAATCGTCGATTGACAACAGCCCGATTTATAGTATAATAAACCCAACAAATGCAACGATGGGAAAAAGTAGCCTATAAGTCGTACTTTTCAGAGAGCTGCCGGGTGCTGAAAGGCAGTAAGTATCTTGTATGCGAAGTCCTCCCGGAGCAGCCTGCCGAAGGGTGTTTGCCTGTTAAGCAGTGCCGGCCGCAGCCGTTATCCTGCAGGGGTTTGTTGGAACCCCATGAGGGGACGCGGAAGATCCCGCGCCAATGAGAGTGGTACCGCAGAGAGCTTGATTTTTCAAGGTCTTTGTCTCTTGCTTGAACAGGGGACAAGGGCCTTTTCTTTTCAGAAGTACCTGCCCCGGGAAAAAAGTGTAAGTGTCAAGAAGGAAAAGGAAACAGGAGAAACTCACCATGCAGTTGAACGGTTCTCAGATTTTTGTTGAGGTCCTGTGTGAGCAGGGCGTGGATACCATTTTCGGGTATCCCGGCGGCGCAGTGCTGAATCTTTACGACGAGCTGTACAAGAACTCCGACCGCATCCATCACATCCTCACGGCCCATGAGCAGGGTGCCTCCCACGCAGCGGACGGCTACGCCCGCGCCACCGGACGCACCGGCGTCGTGCTGGCCACCAGCGGCCCGGGTGCCACCAATCTGGTCACCGGCATCGCCACGGCCTATATGGATTCGGTACCGATGGTCGCCTTTACCGGCAACGTGGCCACGCCCGCGCTGGGCCGGGACAGTTTTCAGGAAGTTTACATTGAGGGCATCACCCAGCCCATCACCAAGCACAACTTCACGGTGCGCCGGGTCGAGGATCTGGCCGACACCATGCGTGCAGCCTTCCGGATCGCCCAGAGCGGCCGTAAAGGGCCGGTGCTGGTGGATATCCCCAAGGACGTGACCGCAAACACCTGCGAGTTCACGCCCAAGCAGCCCGAGCTGATCCGCACCGTGACCACCTTCGACCCCCAGCAGATCAAATGGGCGGCGGAGATCATCAACGCGGCAGCGCGTCCGCTGGTCTACTTCGGCGGCGGCGTCCGTTCGGCAGCCAGCTGCCAGCCCCTGCGCGACCTGCTCCACAAGGCCGAGATCCCGGCCACCTACACCCTGATGGGTGCGGGCATCGTGCCCTACGGCGACCCCATGAGCCTCGGCATGATCGGTATGCACGGCTGCTATACCTCCAACCGGGCCATCGCCGACTGCGATGTGCTGATTGCGGTGGGTACCCGCTTCTCCGACCGCGTGGCCCTGAACCCCAAGACCTTCGCCAAGAACGCCACCATCATCCAGATCGACATCGACGCCTCCGAGCTGGGTAAGAACGTGGACGTGGATCTCTCCATCGTGGGCGATGCCGCTTACGTCCTGAACGCCATGCTCCCCCAGATCAAAGAAAAGAAGCATCCCGACTGGATGAAGATGATCCACGAGTGGCAGGCACAGGATTACCACCCCATCTCCGATCCGACCCGCCTGATGCCTCATCAGGTCATTGGCGAGGTCTGCAACCAGTGCGGCCCCGAAGCGGTGTACGTCACCGACGTGGGCCAGCACCAGATGTGGGCGGCCCAGTACATCCGCCACACCAAGAGCCGCGGCTTCATCACCAGCGGCGGTCTGGGCACCATGGGCTTCGGCTACGGTGCCGCCATCGGCGCACAGGTGGCTCTGGGCAAAGACCAGCGGGTGGTCATGTTCACCGGCGACGGTTCCTTCCACATGAACCTGAACGAAGCCTGCACCGCTGTCAGCTACGAGCTGCCGATCATCACGGTCATCTTCAACAATCAGGTGCTCGGCATGGTCCGCCAGTGGCAGACCGCCTTCTATGAGAAGCGGTTCTCCCAGACCGATCCCCACCGCAAGACCAACTTCGTCAAGCTGGCCGAGGGCTTCGGGCTGAAGGGCTACCACTGCGAGAACCTGCCCGAGTTCCAAGCCGCCTTCGCCGACGCGTTGACCCAGAAGGGCCCGACGTGGATCGAGTGCATGATCGACAAGGACGAAAAAGTCCTGCCGATGATCCCGGGCGGCGGCGACATCAACGACATCATCATGAAATAAGGAGGACACAACGACATGGAATCCAATCAGCGCAGGGTCATCAGCCTGCTGGTGGACAACCAGAGCGGCGTTCTGGCCCGGGTGTCCAACCTGTTCTGCCGGCGCGGTTTCAACATCGATAGCCTGACCGTTTCGGCCACCAACGATCCCACCGTCAGCCGGATCACGGTCACGGTTTCCAGCAATGACAAAGAGCTGAAGCAGCTCATTCTCCAGACCGAGCGACTGGAAGTCACCCGTCAGGTTTTCGTGCTGGACAACGACAACGCTCTGCTGCGGGAGCTGCTGCTCCTCAAGGTCAAAGCCGACGTCCACAACCGGGCCGAGCTGCGGGAGATCGCAAGCATCTACAAGGCCAAGATCATCGACCTGTCGCCCGACAGCATGGTGTTCGAGCTGATCGGCAAGCCCGAGAAGCTGGATGCCTTCCTCGTGATGTTCCAAGACTATCACATTCTGGAGCAGTGCCGCACCGGTGTCACCGCACTGGAGCGCGGCGGAATGCACCAGCACATCCAGAAGCCCCCGCAGGAGATCCGCGAGATGCAGTTTCCCCTGCCGGGCACGAAATGCCCTACCAAATGATTTTCCGCCGCAGGCGAAAAAATAAAATTGCTTTTCAAAAAACATTTTAACGATCAGAAAGAAAAAGGAGACTACTACCATGGCAATCAAGAAGTACTACGATTCCGACTGCAACCTCGGCGTGCTGGACGGCAAGACTGTTGCCATCATCGGCTTCGGCAGTCAGGGCCACGCCCACTCTGAGAATCTGGCCGAGAGCGGCGTCAACGTCGTCGTCGGCCTGCGCAAGGGTTCCGCTCACTGGGAGAAGGCATCCGAGTTCGCAGCTACCCACGCAAACTTCAAGGTCATGGAAGTCGAAGAGGCTGCCAAGGCCGGCGACGTGGTCATGATGCTGGTGCCCGATGAGCTGTGCGCCGACGTCTACAACAAGCAGGTCGCTCCCTACATGACCGAGGGCAAGGCTCTGGCATTCGCACACGGCTTCAACATCCACTTCAAGACCATCGTTGCTCCCAAGAACGTGGACGTCATCATGATCGCTCCCAAGGGCCCCGGCCACATCGTCCGCCGCCTGTACACCGAGGGCGAGGGCTGCCCCTCTCTGATCTGCGTGGAGCAGAACTACACCGGCAAGGCCAAGGACATCGCTCTGGCTTATGCTTCCGGCATCGGCGCAGGCCGTGCAGGTATTCTGGAGACCACCTTCCGTGAGGAGACCGAGACCGACCTGTTCGGCGAGCAGGCAGTTCTGTGCGGCGGCGTCTGCGAGCTGATCCACGCAGGCTTCGATACGCTGGTCGAGGCTGGCTACGCTCCCGAGATGGCTTACTTCGAGACCTGCCACGAGATGAAGCTGATCGTTGACCTGATCAACGAGGGCGGCTTCTCCAAGATGCGTTACTCCATCTCCAACACTGCGGAGTACGGCGACTACCGCACCGGCAAGCGTCTGATCACCGAGGAGACCCGCAAGGAGATGAAGAAGGTCCTGACCGAGATTCAGGACGGCACCTTCGCTTCCGAGTTCCTGACCGAGATGAGCGACAAGGGCGGCCGCAAGGTCCACTTCCTCGCCGAGCGTCGGATGCAGGCTGAGCACCCCATCGAGAAGGTCGGTGCTGAACTGCGCGGCATGATGAGCTGGCTGAAGAAATAACCCTCTCAGTCTCGCTTCGCTCGCCAGCTCTCCCGAAGGGAGAGCCTCTGGCGTGTCGGAAAAGTTCATAACTTAAACTTTACCGTCCGGGCCTTGCTGTCTGGGGAAACCGCATCTTTGATGCTGTTAATCCGGAGGACAAGGCCCGGCATTTTATAATTTGCGCTCAGACCTGCCCGGGCTGCCAAGGGCTCCCACTCTGGGGGAGCTGGCAATGCCGACAGGCATTGACTGAGAGGGCTATCAGGAGGATAAAAATGAGAAGTGACAACGTGACCAAAGGCTCGGAGCGCGCACCCAACCGGAGCCTGTTCTATGCACTGGGCTACACCCCCGAAGAGCTGGACCGCCCGCTGATCGGCGTCGTGTCCGCTTACAGCGAGATCGTGCCCGGCCACATGAATCTGGATAAGATCGCCGACGCGGTCAAAGCCGGCGTCCAGATGGCCGGCGGCACCCCGATCCTGATTCCGGCCATCGGCGTCTGCGACGGCATTGCCATGGGCCATGTGGGTATGAAGTACTCGCTGGCCTCCCGTGAGCTGATCTGCGACAGCGTGGAGACCATGCTGATGGCCCACCAGCTGGACGGTCTGGTGCTCGTCCCCAACTGTGATAAGATCGTGCCCGGCATGGTCATGGCCGCCGTCCGGATGGATGTGCCCGCCGTGGTCTGCTCCGGCGGCCCGATGCTGGCCGGCAGCTACGGCGGCGAGGAAGTCAGCCTTTCCAAGATGTTCGAGGCCGTCGGCGCATACAAGGCCGGCATGATCACCGACGAGCAGCTGGAAGACTGCACCTGCAACTGCTGCCCCAGCTGCGGCAGCTGCTCGGGTATGTACACCGCCAACAGCATGAACTGCCTGTGCGAGGCCATCGGCATTGCCCTGCCCGGCAACGGCACCATTCCGGCCGTCTACTCCAAGCGTCTGCAGCTGGCCAAGCACGCAGGCATGGCCGTCATGGACATGGTGCGCAAGGGCATCACCGCCCGCCAGATCATCAACGAGCGTTCCATCCGGAACGCCCTGACCTGCGATATGGCACTGGGCTGCTCCACCAACACCGTCCTTCACCTGCTGGCCATCGCATACGAGGCGGGTGTTCCCATCGATCTGAAGCTCTTCAATGAGATCAGTGCCAAGACCCCCAACCTCTGCCATCTGGCACCGGCCGGCCCGACCCATATGCCCGATCTCTACGCCGCCGGCGGCATCCCCGCAGTGCAGGCAGAGCTGGCCAAAAAGGGCCTGCTGGACCTCGATGTTCCCACCGTCACCGGCAAAACGCTGGGCGAGAACATCAAGGGTGCCCACATCCTCAACGACAAGGCCATCCGCCCCATCGAGAACCCCTATTCTCAGACCGGCGGCCTGCAGATTCTCTGGGGCAACATCGCACCGGACGGCTGCGTGGTCAAGCGGAGTGCCGTTGCGCCCGAGATGCAGGAGCACTCCGGCCCGGCCCGCGTCTTTGACAGCGAGGAGACCGCCATTGCCGCCATCTACGCCGGCCAGATCGTGCCCGGCGATGTGGTGGTCATCCGGTACGAAGGTCCCAAGGGCGGCCCCGGTATGCGCGAGATGCTGAACCCGACCTCTGCGCTGGCCGGCATGAAGCTGGACAAGACCGTGGCCCTCATCACCGACGGCCGCTTCTCCGGTGCATCCCGCGGTGCCGCCATCGGCCACGTCAGCCCCGAGGCCGCTTCCGGCGGCCCCATCGGTCTGGTCGAAGAGGGCGATATCATCCACATTGATATCCCCAACGCCACCATCACCCTCGAGGTCTCCGACGAAGTCCTCGCCGAGCGCAAGGCCAAGTATATTGCCCCCGAACCCAACGTCAAGACCGGCTGGCTCAGCCGCTACGCCCGTATGGTCACCAGTGCCAATCTGGGTGCCGTGCTGAAGTAAGCCGCCCTCTCAGTCTGCTTCGCAGACAGCTCCCCCAGAGGGGGAGCCATTGGCAGGCCGGGTAAGCCTGCTCTGACTGAATCAAGTTTGCAATTACAATAAATACCGGGCCTTGCGGTCTGGATTCACGGCATCGAAGCTGTAAATCCGGACAACAGGGCCCGGTATTTTGTGTTATGAAAAGCTTTGTTCAATCCGTAGAAACGGAACCGATTCGCCAGTGGCTCTCCCTTTGGGAGAGCTGTCACGGCAACGCCGTGACTGAGAGGGCTTACCCAAACAGTTTTTTCGTATTGTGCATATACACCGACAGCACCAGTCCGACACAGATATACAGCATCAGCACCGAGCTGCCGCCCGCCGAGTAGAACGGCAGGGTGACGCCGATGACCGGCAGGACACGGAGGTTCATGCCGACATTGACCGCGATCTGGGCCATCAGCGCGCCGCCAATGCCCGCACAGATGAAGCTGCCCAGCATATCCTCGCTCTTGGCACCGGTGGCAAAGGTCTTGATGACGATGGCGAACAGCACGCCCAGCACCACGCAGCAGCCCACAAAGCCGGTCGCGTTGCCGATCCAGCTGAAAATGAAGTCGTTGTGGGCGTTGGGCACACTATAATACCGGCCGTCGAACAGGCCGTTGCCGAAGATCCCGCCCGAGCCCAGTGCGATCTCGCCGCGCTGCTGCTGGTAGATGATGTTCTTCCAGACCTCCTCGCTGGGGGCCCAGCCGGTCTTGTTTTCCGGGTCGATGACCGCAAGGATGCGGTACCACTGGTAGCCTTTACCAATAGAGTCGCTGAAAAAGGTAAACGCCACCGCGATCGCTGCGCCCGCAGCGGCCACCGCACCAAAGATGTACTTCCAGCTGATGCCGGCCGCAAACATCATGCAGCAGGCAATGATGCCGTAAATAATAGCCGTGCCGTCGTCGCCCTGCACATGAATGATGGCGATTGGGGCCAGCATATGGAGCAGGAGTTTTCCCAGCTCTTTCGGCTCATTGATCTTTCCGCGCACATTGTTCAGGTGCATCGCAAAGGTCAGGATGAAGCTGATCTTTGCCAGCTCGGTGGGCTGGAACGTGAAGCCCGCCAGCTTGTACCACGAGTAGTTGTCGGTATCGCCCGCGTTGTAGCCGATGGTCAGCGGGCCGATGGTGACGTTCCGGATGAACAGGGTCGGCAGCACCAGTCCCCACGTCACCGCAACGTGTACCGGCCAGACCTTGACCAAACTGCGGTAATCGATATTCGACAGCAGCACCGCAATCGCTAAGCCGATGGCCGCCGCGCCTGCCTGAACCACAGCCCGGCGGTAATCGCCCACGCCGATGATCTTGCCCGTCACGTCGTCCAGTGCAAAGCCATTGCCCTGCTTTGCCGCCCACGACGACAGGGCCACCACTGCCATTCCGCTGCTGAACAGGCAGAGCAGCAGGTAAATTTTATCCGTTCGTTTCCAATATCGCTGAATGCTCTCCAAAGAAGCACCGCCTTTCTCAAAGGGTCGCCACTATTATACAGCACACCGCACATCTTCGCAACCCAGCGGCGATTTTTCACAGAGAGTTCAATTATTAACAGTAAACCGGCGATAAAAACCGGCGGACGCTACACTCTCGCAGCATCCGCCGGTTACTATGCTTTATTCTCCGATGAACAGTTGGACCCAATTGGCTCTTCCCTGTTTATCTTTAAAGTACCCAACTCCGATTTGGCTAAAACGTTCCTGTAAAATATTTGCCCGGTGCCCCGGCGAGTTCATCCATGCGTTTACAACCTCCGCCGGTGTGCTTTGCCCCCACGCAATATTCTCACCACAACAGTAAGACCGTTCCGACGGGAACGGAACTTTGTACTCCTCCAATACGGTAAAGCAATCACTTCCGTCCGGGCGCGTGTGGTCAAACTTTTCCTGCAGTTCCTCCGCCCGCTTCATGGCGGCCGCGGTCAAAGCGGTATTGTCCATGGTCAGCGGCGCAACGCCGGCTTTCTGCCGCTCGATGTTAACTAGCCGCAGGACTTCTTGCTGGTAGGCCGCGACGGACACTGTGCCAGAACTGCTGCTTGCGCTGCTGGACGCACTGGAACTGGCCGTCGAACTGGACGGGCTGTTTTCCTCATTCATGCCGGAGGAGCTTGCCGCACTGCTTGCGGCAGAGGACGCAGGCCGTGAACTGCTGGACGAGCTGGACGCAGCGGGCTGGGAGCTGCTGGCCGGTGTCGAACTCGCTGCCGTGCTCGACGAAGACGCCGTGCTGCTGGAAGAGCTGCTGCCCGAACTGGCCGGAAGTTCCGGGCCTTCCGGCATTCCCGCACAGGAGGTCAGGATCATGGCGGACATCACCGCAGCGGCCGCTGCACTGCACACCACCCGCAGAATTGACTTTTTCAATTTCATTTCGATGCACTTCCTTCTTCACAAATATCCCCTTGGTGAAAAGCCTGCGTTGTTTGGGTTCAGTTTACTCGATTGCTTATAGATTGTCAACAAAATGCCCCGGACAGTATGCTTCGATTCACATTCTGTCCGGGGCAGACTTTATCGGAAATAATTCAATTTTACAGCAGCGTCAGGCTTGCAGGCGTTGCGTTGTAATGCTTCGTGGCGAGGTAAAGAGCTTCATTCGTTTCTTTTATCCCGTAGCCCTCAATATTAATATTACTCCATGCTGTTTCACTGCCGCCATAATAGACGCCGCTCAGTGCCGGGAAGGTTCGGCTATTGCTATAACCCTCAACGCTTGCCAACGTAGCAGGCAAATAAACATACTGCAACGAGTCGCATCTACTAAACGCATCCGCACAGATTTTAGTAACCCCTTCGGGAACAACGACTTTATGCAGCTTTACGCAATATTTAAATATAGAACCTTCAATCGTTTTCATACTGGTAGATAGTGTCACTTTTTCCAAGGCAGAGCAATTTTCAAATGTATAAGCCCCCACTGTACTCACTGTATTGGGAAGTTTCACTTCCTTCAGCGCAGAGCAGTTCTGAAACGCAGAGCTGTTAATGACCTTTAATCCGTCCGGGAATGTCACATTTTCCAGAGAAGCACAATTATAGAACGCATCGTTTCCAATGGTCTTCGTATCGCTGGGAATCGTAACTTTTGTCAACGATTTGCAATTGTTAAATGCGTTTTCATAAATCGTTGCCAGATTCTCAGGCAGTTTCAGAGTTGTCAGTCCGGTACATCCATCCATAAAGGACGCCGGAATCGTGGTGATACGGTCGGGAATCGTCATAAACTGTACCCATAAGAGTGGACACCATGAAATGTGAGATTTTCCGTCAAAAGCAGAAAAGCATAGGCCACATCAGGCAAACACTTCTTAACCTCTCTCCTGATTTGTGTTATTCT
>CAVKZS010000010.1:0-30637 GCA_963660925.1 Eubacterium sp. CAG:38
CACCCGTGAGGGTCCTTGAGAGCACATCTCGCGTGTGTCAGGAGCATAAGGTCTGATTCCAGATACCTTGCTCCGCCTGAGGCATAAGACCTGTATTGCAGGGATCTTGCCCCAGTGAAAAACAGAATCCTGTTTTTGCCGCCCCGCTCACGGGTAACCGTGTCCGGGGCGGTTTTTGTGTATAAAGGAAGAGCGGACACCGAAGCTTGCGTTTCAGTGTCCGCTCTTTTCAAGAATCGCTGTAATGTCCGAAACAGGATGCAATGATGATATTGCCATCTTGTTCTTTGTAGACGATGCGGTGAGTGTCGTCGATCCGCCGGCTCCACCATCCGCTCAAATCACCTTTCAGAGGCTCGGGTTTTCCGATGCCCTCATAGGAGTTTCGCTGGATGTCCTTTAATAACTGATTGATCCGCTTCAGCAGCTTTTTGTCGCGTGTCTGCCAAAGGCAGTAATCTTCCCATGCTTCCTCTTCCCACAATAGCCGCATTTAGTCTACCTCGATCAGATCATGTTCGGTCAGTTTTGCCTTTCCGCTGTCGATATCATGGATGACCTGCCGGAGATGCTTCATGTTGGATTCGGAATAAAATGGATCTGCGGAGACCTCAAACGGGATTCTGCGCTCTCTCGACACCGTTTTGGCAAAAATTGTGAAAGCGGTTGTCATAGAAAGCCCCATTTCGGAGCAGACCTCTTCCATACTTTTTTTTAAGTCGGAGTCCATCCGAAAATTCACATTGACTGCATTTGACATAACTACGCCCCCTTTTTACTTCTATTATATGCTTTTGTAATGAAAAAAGCAAGAAATATCATTACAAAAAGCGGAATAAAACAGCAAGAGAAAAATTCACTTTTTTCCAAAATGTCTTTTACAGTTTCTTCATAGCTTTTTCATGAAATCAATTGTGAAAGCTGGTATACTGCTGTCATAAGGAACCGGGGCCGCAACCGATTCCTTGTACATGATTCCTCCTCACACCAAGGCAATATCCAAACAGAACGCCCTTTCCGGTAAGCCGCAAGACCGGAGAGGGCGTTCTGCTTTTTTGCAAGAAAAAGCCGCTTTGGGCTTGACCGGTGTTTTTGGCGGCGATATAATAAAAAATGAGTTAAGAAATTTAGGAGGTGAACGCAGGCCCATGGACCCGGATCATAGTCGAAGACGATGGAATGATGCGGCAGACCGGACGACAAAAACGGCTGCGTTCGCCATTTTTGCACGCTGAACATTTTTGGATTGCGGTTTGCTGCGTCCTCCCACGGAAAAGGAGGAGCAACAATGGAAGAAGAAAAGAAAGAACAGACCCGGCCGGAAACGGAAGCGGCCCTTCCGGTGCAGGAGCTGCCGAGTGATATTCCTGCGGAGGTGCGCCAGAAACTGGCTGAGGATCTGAACGAAGAGGCCACCGAGGACCTCAAGCAGGACATCCGCGAGGCCGAGGCCGAGGAAGCCAAGGATGAAGAAGTCAAGGCCGACCCCGAAATGCTGACCAAGAGCCGCCTGCTCAAGCTGCTGGTGAAAAAGCAGTACGTCAAGCTGCGCGAGGTCACCGAGGAAGAGCAGCCCGCCGACCTTGCCGAGCTGCTGGAAGAGCTGGACGAGAACAACCGTCTGGTGGTGTTCCGTCTGCTGAAAAAGGACGTGGCAACGGAAGCTTTTGCCTATATGTCCGATGAAGCCCGCGATGATCTGGTCAACGCCTTCTCGGATGTGGAGCTGGTGAGTGCCATCGAGGAAATGAGCCTTGACGATGCCGCCGACCTGCTGGAAGATATGCCGGCGGGTGTGGTCAAGCGCGTTCTGGAAAAGTCCTCCCGGCAGACCCGCGAGAGCCTGAACAAGCTGCTGAACTACCCCGAAAGCTCGGCCGGCAGCCTGATGACCCCCGAATATGTCCGCCTGCGGAAGGATATGAAGGTCAGTGATGCGTTTGCGGCCATCCGGACGCAGGGCGAAAACGCCGAGACGGTCTACACCTGCTACGTCGTTGAGCGGAACCGTCTGCTGGGCGTTGTGTCGGCCCGTGATTTGCTGCTGGCTGAACCCCACACCCCCATCACCGACATCATGGACGACAACGTGGTTACCGTGAAGGTCACGGACGATCAGGAGTTTGTGGCCCGTGAGATGCAGCGTTACGACTTCACCGCCATGCCCGTCGTGGACAACGAGGGAATGTTCGTCGGTATCATCACCATCGACGATGCTATCGACGTCCTGACCGATGAATCCACCGAAGATATGCAGAAAATGGCGGCCATTCTGCCGGCCGATGAAGCGACCACCTATTTCGGCACCAGCGTCTGGACCCACGCCAAGCAGCGCATTCCGTGGTTGCTGATCCTGATGCTGTCGGCTACCTTTACCGGCATGGTCACCACCCACTACGAGGAAGCCTTTGTCAGCCTGCCGCTGCTGGTTTCCTTCATGCCAATGCTGATGGACACCGCCGGCAACTGCGGCAACCAGATCAGCACCCTGATGGTCCGCGGCCTTGCGCTGGGCGAGGTGGAACCGTCGGACTTCCTGAAAGTCCTTGGCAAGGAGCTGCAGGTCGCCGCCATCGTGGGCGCGGTGCTGGGCCTTGTCAACGGCCTGCGCATCTATCTGATGTACAACTTCATCTACGCCGGCCAGTACGAGAATGTGCTGGGCTATGCCGTCGTCGTCAGCGTGTCGCTGTTCTTCAGCGTCATTCTGGCTAAGCTGGTGGGCGGTATGCTGCCGCTGGCGGCCAAGAAGCTGGGCGCAGACCCGGCGATCATGGCGACACCTTTCATCACCACTATCGTGGATGCGTGCAGCCTGATCCTCTATTTCCAGATCGCTATGCTGGTTTTTCACAATATGATGTGATTTTTTACCGCGAGACTCCCATCGTCGATGGGGGTCTTTTTTTGTGGAAAACCGGGCGTTTTCAACGATTTTCCACACGGTGGATTTCGGGCGGCTGGAATGTGGAAAACTCCGGCCGGTTCCATTCCAACTTGGAGAGCAGAAAAATGTCCCTGCACCCAAAACCGCAGAAAGTAAATTGGAAGTGCCCGCTTTCTTTCAGAAAAAAGGAAAAAACTCCCCTTTTTGCCGGTGTAAACTTCTGGATTCGACCGAATGAATACGGCAAGTATAAAAAACGACCCCAACAGCTGTTGAAAACTCGGTGGAAAAAGTGGAAAACACTGCGGAAAACTCGACCTCTTTTTCACAAATCCGGTGGAAAACCCGGTGGAAAAAGTGAAAAGATCATTCCGGAGAGGACAACAACCTCCGATTTTGACCAAATCCGCGGGGACTCGGCCTTTCGTTGTTCACAGGGAGTTTCTTGAATGGCGGCAGGAAACATGATACAATGAAAAACAGAAATGGCTCCCGGAAGATGAGCCGCAACATTCTTTTTAATGGAGGCGTCTGCCTATGAATTGGTTGTCTGATCTGGAACGCAAATATGGGAAATTCTGCATCCCGAACCTCACCACGATCCTTGTGGCGGGGCAGATTCTGGTCTATGCCATTGAGTTGTTCGTGAACCAGTTCATCACGGCCTACCTCGGTCTGAACCGTTTTCTGCTCTTCACCGGCGAGATCTGGCGGCTCATCACCTTTGTGTTCATCCCCTTCTCGGGCGGCGGGCCCATCAGCGTGATCCTCGGCATCTACTTCACATGGTTCATCGGCACGGCATTGGAGCGGGAGTGGGGCGACTTCAAGTTCAACGTCTACTTCCTGCTGGGGATGATCGGCACAATCCTCGCCTGCCTTGTCACCGGCGTCACGGCCGACACCTATTGCCTGTCGCTGTCGCTGCTGCTGGCCTTTGCCATGCTGTACCCTGAGGTTCAGGTGCTGCTCTTCTTCGTCATCCCGGTGCGGGTCAAATACTTCGGCCTCTTTGCCGCGGCACTCTGGGCGTTCAGCTTCCTGACCACCAGCCTGACGGGAAAAATTTACTACCTGCTGTGTATGCTCAACTTCCTCGTGTTCTTTGGCCCGCAGGCCGGCCGGAGCATCCGCGCATGGGTGCGCCGGGAGCAGTGGAAGCGCAAAAACCGGAGATAAGAGGGAATTTTTATGATGATCGACCGTCTCGAGGGCAATGCGGAACTCAAGGCCAGCGTCCGCCTGATGCTGGAGAGCCGCCGCCTGACCCACAGCGTGCTGCTGGTGGGCGAAGAGGGCCTCGGTGCAGGCTTTGCGGCCCGGTGCATGGCGGCGGACTACCTTTATCCGGCCGGCGGTGCGCCCGCCGAAGCTCTGCTCCGAGGCGAGTGCTGCCGTGCTGTCGGCAAGGCCGGCGATCGCGACAGCGGCCGGGTGGAGACCGGCATCGTCCGGGAAGCTATCTCGGTGACGGGCATGGGCTCCAACGGGCGGTATCTGGTCAGTCAGGTCAAGGCCATGCGGAGCGAGATCTTCAACACCAGCCTGTCCGCCGAAGGCCGCGCCGTCCTGCTCTATCACGTCGAACGGATGAACGAGGAGTCGGCCAACGCCCTGCTGAAGGTCATGGAAGAGCCGCCCGAAGGGGTGCTCTTCCTCCTGACGGCGGATTCGCTGGCCAGCGTTCTGCCCACCATCCGGAGCCGCTGTGTCAGCTTTGCAATGGCCCCGGTTTCCCCCGCCCAATGCGCCCGCTACTGCACCGCGCAGGGCGTGGACAAAAAGGACGCCGCCCTGTACAGTGAGCTGTTTGACGGGCACATCGGCACCGTGCTGGCGGTGGCGAAAGACGATGCCCGCCGCGCACAGGTGGACAAGGCCCTTGCCCTTGCCAAAGCTGCCGCCGGCCGGGACAGCTATGCCGCCGGGGTGCTGCTGGCGGCTTACGAAAAAGACAAAGCCGGAGCCATCGCGCTATTGACCGATTTCCGGGCCGTAGCCGCGTCCGGGCTGCAGGGCAGCAACCGTTCTCCCGTCCAAGGCGAAGCGGCGCAGAAGGCCCTTTCTCTGGCGGATACGGCCATCCAGCGGCTGACCGCACAGGTCAACCCCAAGATCACACTGGCTGTCCTCGCGGCGCGGATGCGGAGTATATAAAAAGAGCCTTCCCTTTCGGGAAAGCTCGCAGCTCTCAAATATTATCTTCTTCTCACCGACCGCCGTCTCCGCCCGAGGTTGAGGGAGCCGCCGCCGATCACCATGGTGACAAAGCCCAGCACGATCAGGATCACGACCAGAGCCGCCAGCAGAAACAAAGTCGCTTTGCTGTCGGTGCGAAAGTCGGAGACGTACTCCCGGTGGGTGACGAGATCGACGGTGCCGACCTCATAGCCGTCCAGATAGACGGTCGCCTCGCCCACCACGGCATCCGGTTTCACGGTGGCGGAGATGCTCTCAGGGACATTGAACGCAAAGGTCACCTGATCGTCGGCGTGGCCGTAGCCGGAGACCGGCGCGGCGGCGTACAGTTCGACCGCTTCTTCCGAGCGGCATTTGGTCAGGGGCACCGTGGTCAGCACGGTGTCGGTGTCCACCAGCTGCCGGTCCGAGAAGCTGGCAAACGCCCAGTCGAGGATCTCGGAGGCCTCCCGGTAAATATTGTCGAGGTCCGACCCCAGCACCACCAAGCCGTAGGTGTGGCCGTCCTTCTCGGCAAAGGTCACATAGCACCGGCCCGCCAGCGTGGTGAAGCCGGTCTTCATGCCCCGGATGTAATCGCGGTAGTAAGCATAGTCCGGGTTTAGCATCAGGTTGGTGGAGGTGATCTGCCGCTCCTTCTGGTGCAGGTTGGTGGCCGGCAGAGTGTAGGTCAGGGTGTTGGCCACCTGCATATAGGTCTCGTTGGCGTGGCAGGCGGCGGCGATCTTGGCCAGATCTTCCGCCGAGGAAACGTTGCCGTAATCATACAGGCCGTGGACACAGGTAAAGGCGGTGCTGGTGCAGCCCAGCTCTTTGGCCCGCTCGTTCATCCGGGTGACGAAGGCCGGCAGGTCGCCGGCCACATCCATGGCGATGACGCTGGCCGCATCGTTGGCACTGGCCACCAGCAGGCCGTACAGCAGGTCGATCCGGCGGATGGTCTCCCCGATCCGGAGGTTCATGGTGCTGCCGTTGGCGTTCTGGATGTCCTTGAATTCCTGCGTCAGGCTGGCCGGGATGGTGATCTCTTCGTTGAGGTCCTTCCCGCTTTCGAGAAAGAGCAGGGCCGTCATCATCTTGGTCAGGCTGGCAATGTAGCGGGATTGCTCTGCGTTCTGCTCGAGGATGGGCTTGCCGGTGTCCAGATTGAACAGGTAGACCGACTCGGCTTCGTTGGCGGTCTGGATGGGCATCTCGTACACAGCCAGACCCGGCAGAGCGGCGGTCACTGCCAGAATGAGGGTCAGCACCAGTGCGACCCCGCGGCAGAAGAAAGATTTTGTTTGCATGGTATCGTAACCTCCATCGGTCATCGCACAGTGCGATGACAGATTCTCCCTGAATCAGGAGCCTTACTAAAAGAATACCATAAAAGCACGAAAAGAGAAAGGTGGTTTTTCACAATGATCGTATCCTTTGGTGGAAAAATGCCCCGGGATGAGGGCGCGGCCTTTGTTGCGCCCAATGCGACCCTGATCGGCGACGTGGTGCTCAAGCACGGCGCAACGGTCTGGTACGGCGCAGTCCTGCGGGGCGACGACGGCACCCTGACCGTGGGCGAGGGCAGCAACGTGCAGGACAACGCCGTGCTGCACAGCGACGTGGGCGGCCGGGTGGACATCGGCAAGAACGTCACCGTGGGCCACAGTGCCATCGTCCACGGCTGCACGGTCGGCGACGGTGCATTGATCGGGATGCACGCCACCCTGCTGAACCACTGCGTCATCGGCAAGAACTGCATCATCGGGGCCGGTGCGCTGGTGCCCGAAGGGATGGTCATCCCGGACGGCATGGTGGCGGTGGGCGTCCCGGCCAAGGTCATCAAGCCGGTCACGCCCGAGCAGATCGAACGCAACCTCCGCAATGCCGAGGGCTATGTTTCCCATGGGCGTCATCATGCGGAAGCTGTGAAAACGGAGTGAAAAAATTTTTACGCCAATTAACACAATTTTCACAAGAAAGTAATGACTTTTGAGCGAAAATCGGGTATACTATAAACCACAAGGGCGGCGGGGCCGCAACCGCTTCCCTTGCACATGATTCCTCCTCACACCAAAGCAATACCCTAAACAAGATCCCCCTCCGATGTACCGCAAGCGTCGGAGGGGGATTTTGGTTTATTTATACTGCTCCATAAATGCCATGTACCGAGACTTCGCCGGTAAAGACGTGCTGCTCACCGGTGTCAGTGCGGACGACCAGACGGCCTTCTTCGTCCACGTCGATGGCCTCGCCTGCACCCTTTTCGCCGTTGGGCAGGTCAAAGGTGACCCGGCGGCCCAGATTGACGCAGGCGGCCTTGTATTCCTCCCGGAAGGGGGCGAAGCCGTCCCGGGCAAAGACATACATGGGCCGATCGAACCCGAAATCGGTCAGGCCCTCGGCCAGCCATTGGGGATCGGTATCCAGATCGACCTTGGCCTCCTGCAGTTCCAGCGAGGTGCCGTGGGGCAAGTCGGCTGCATCGAAATAGCTCTGGGGCTGGGCGAGGTTGATGCCGATGCCGCAGAGGATGCCCCGGCCCTGCTGCTCATAGCCGTAGCTGACGCCCTCGCAGAGGATGCCGACGATCTTCTTGCCGTTCAGCAGCAGGTCGTTGGGCCACTTGATCTGGCACTCCACCCCGTAGCGGAGGGCCAGCTGTTTTTTCACCGCAAGGCTTGCCAGCAGCGGCAGGGTCGAGGGCTGGGCCAGCGGCTCCCGGATGGCGACGGTGTAGTATAATGCCTTGCCCTCGGCGTTGACCCAGCTGCGGCCCAGACGCCCCCGCCCGGCGGTCTGGTTGGTGGTGTAGACCGCACCCACCGGGCCGAACTCTTCAAAATGCTCTTTCACATAAGCGTTGGTGCTGCCGCATTCGGGCAGATAGCGCACTTCATTGATGCTCATACGCTGGGTACCTCTTTGTGCTCATAGCCGGTCACCTTGCCGTTGTCCAGCGTCAGGATGCCGTAGGTGTTGGGGCCGGTGTAGCACCGGCCGCAGGAACCGGGATTGAAGAGGAAGACCTTCTCCCGCTGCTGGGCCAGCGGCACATGGGTGTGGCCGAACAGCGCGATGTCGGCACCCCGGGCCGAAGCAGCCTCGGTCAGCGTGTCCAGATCGTATTTTACCCCGTACATATGACCGTGTGTGTAGAAAATCACGCTCTGGTCAAAGGCCACCAGCCCGTCCAGCGGTTCCAGTGCGCCGTAGTCGCAGTTGCCGGCCACCGCATAGGCGCGCAGCTTCGGGTAGCGGGTCAGCGCAAGCTCGAGATCCCGCAGGCCGTCGCCCAGAAAGATCAGGGCGTCGATGCTGGCGGCCTCGGCGTTCAGGATGCGCTCCACCGCGTCCCGGTTGTTATGACTGTCACTCAGGATCAATAGTCTGGTCACGAAAAGGGTCCTCCTCAAATATGATTAAACTTCCTGCTGTAAAAGCAGCAGCTGCTTGTAGACTTCGCTCTTGGAATAGGCCGTGCCCTGTGCGGCGGCTTTGGCGGCTGCCGAGGGGCCGAAGCCCTCGTTCGTCAGTTCCAGTGCGCGCTGCGCCGCCTGTTCCAGCGTCAGCTCCTCGCCGGCGTCGGCATCAGCAGGCGCACCGGCCATCACAAGGACGTATTCGCCGCGGGGCTCGTTCTCTTTGTAATGGGCTACCGCTTCGCCGAGGGTGGTTTTCCAGATCTCCTCATGGAGCTTGGTCAGCTCCCGGCAGAGGGTGATGCTCCGCTCGGCACCGAATGCGCCGGTCAGGTCGTCCAGCGTGGTGCGCAGCTTGTGGGGGGCCTCGTAGAAGATGATGGTCCGCTTCTCGCCCAGCAGCTCGGCCAGACGCTCCCGCTTCTGCTTCTTGTTCACAGGCAGAAAGCCCTCGAACACCCAGCGGGAGGTGTCCTGCCCCGAGACGGCCAGTGCGGTCACGCAGGCAGACGCCGCCGGAACGGGCACCACCTTGATGCCCCGGGCCAGCGCATCCCGGACGATCACCTCACCCGGGTCGGAGACGCAGGGCATTCCGGCATCGGAGCAGAGGGCACAGTTCTCACCGGCTTCGATCCGGCGCAGGATGCCCTCACCCTTTTGTAGGGCGTGCTCGTAATAGCTGACCATCGGCTTTTTCAGGCCGAGGAAGTTCAGCAGCTTCATCGTCACCCGGGTGTCCTCGGCGGCGATGAAATCTGCCGCGCCAAAGGTCGCTGCCACCCGGGGCGGCAGATCCTCGAGGTTGCCAATGGGCGTGGCAACGATATAGAGAGTTCCGGCCATAAAATGCCTCCTAAAATCAAGATTTTCCGTACAATGCGGCTCCTGCCGAAATCAACACATCCGCCTCGACCCGCAGACCCGTTTTCCGGTTCTTCTGCGCTTCCACCAGAAAGAGCCACGGGGCGGCGTCGGGCTTGTTCTTCACAAAAGCCAGCCGCTTGGGTTCCAGCCGGTGCGCCCGCAGGACGGCCAGCACCTCGGCCAGCCGCTCGGGGCGGTGGCAGAGCGAGAGCCGCCCGCCGTCCTTCAGCAGGCGGAACGCGCAGGCGCAGACGTCCTCAAGGGCGCAGTCGGTCTCATGCCGGGCGGTGGCCCGGGCTGCGGTGCTGCTCTGCGGCCCGGCGGTGAAGTACGGCGGGTTGCAGGCGCAGAGATCGAACTGCCCCTCCCCTTCCCGAAAGGTGCGCAGGTCGGTGCAATAGGGCGTGATGTGCTCCAAGTGCTGTGCGGCGACGGCCTCGGCCAGCAGTGCGCTGGCTTCCGGCTGCAGTTCCACAGCTGCACAGGGGCCGCGGTGCCCCCGGTCGTGCCATTCCAGCGAGACGATGCCGCAGCCCGAACACAGGTCAGCGGCTTTCTGTGCCCGCTTCGGCTCCGAGAACCGGGCCAGCAGCAGCGCGTCCGACCCGAACCGATGGACCGCCGAACAATAGACTTCTGTTTTATTATACAAAATCTCCGTAGAATGTTCCATATCCGAGCAGCGAATCCTTTTATAAAATATTGGGCGTGGAATTTGGCGAAATTTGTGCATGAAAGAAAAGCAGCAGACCCGTTTTGGACAGGTCTGCTGCTTTGATGTGCATGATTCTGTGATCAGACAGCTGATTATTCAGCAGTGATAGCACCAGTGGGGCAAGCACCCTCGCAAGCACCGCAATCGATGCAGCTATCAGCGTTCACAACTGCAACGCCACCCTCAACAGTGACAGCACCGACGGGGCATGCGCCCTCGCAAGCACCACAGCCAACACATGCGTCAGAAACCTTGTGTGCCATAATAAAACTCTCCTTTATCTCTCGTGCGTCTTTTTTAGGTGGATACCTGCCACTGCACGGTTCCAGCAGACATCCCCGGAAATCTATCCTTGTCTGCATTCTAGCAAAGCAAAAATAAAAAGGCAAGACTAACCGTACCCCGCAGAAAGCTTTTTTTCATTTTTTGTGGGGTTGCACAAAAGCATGGGCTAACTTCTGGGGAAAATTGAAGGAGATTTTTGGCAAAAATCACGAAGAAAAGTTAGTTTTAACAGACTAACTGAAGAAATTCTCTGGAAAATTATTTCATAGTTATTTGCTCGGCTTTTCCTTCCGGGCGCAGTTCGGGCAGCCGGAATTGGTGCTGCCGTCGGCGTTGGCCGAAGCCACCACCGGGGCGGGGTTGCGCACGCCGGAATAGTCGTCGTCCGGGTCGGGGCGGCGGGGAGCACGCTTGCCGCCGCTGATATACTCGCAGACGCCTACCTTGTAGTACCGGGGGGTCAGGGCCTCGGTGCCGCAGCGGACCCGCAGGTAGCCCGACACCGGGTTGACTTCCAGCACGGTGCCAAGGCCGTCCGGGGTGCGCACGGTGCTGCCGACCATGGGCATGATGCTGTTCAGGTACTCATACGCGCTTTCCTCGTAGGCGAGGCAGCACATCAGGCGGCCGCAGGCTCCGCTGATCTTGGTGGGGTTCAGGGAGAGGCCCTGCTCTTTCGCCATCTTGATGGACACGGGCTGGAAGTCCTTCAGAAAGCGGGAGCAGCAGAAGGGCTGGCCGCAGATGCCGAGGCCGCCGATCATCTTGCTCTCGTCGCGCACGCCGATCTGCCGCAGCTCGATGCGGGTGTGGAAGATGCCGGCCAGATCCTTGACCAGCTCGCGGAAGTCCACACGGCCGTCGGCGGTGAAGTAGAACATGATCTTGGAGCGGTCGAGGGTGTACTCGGCCTCCACCAGCTTCATCTCAAGGCCGTGGCGGGCGATGCACTCCTGACAGGTGTGGTAGGCACGCTTTTCGTCCTCCCGGTTCTGGCGCATCCGGCGGATGTCCACGCTGTCGGCCATCCGGGTGATGGGCTTCAACGCTTTGGGGACGGCGGCGTCGGCCAGTTCCTTCACGCCCTGAACCACCTCGCCGCACTCGATGCCGCGGGCGGTCTCGACGATGACATAATCGCCGGTTTTGATCTCGGCATCGGCGGGGTCAAAATAATAACTTTTTCCGTTTTCCTTGAAACGGACGGAGATCACTTTTTTCATAGCATTCCTCATCTGGATGCAGAAAACAAAGAACGTCTCTCTGCTTTATCTGCAAGTGGCTGTATCGGGGACAGGCCGCAAATGGGCCTAATATTCCATCTTGAAACTCAGTATACCATAATCAGCACCACTTTTCCATGACCAAAGAAGAATTTAAAGCAAAACTGCCTCAAAAATTAAAACTATATAGCCAAAAAAGCTTAAGAAAACCAGAAGAATAAAAAAGTTTTGTTAAAGAATCGGTTCTCCTCTATTGCACCCCCGGTTTTCTCGTGTATAATAGGAATGTTAAAGCAACTCGGAAACTCCGCCGCAGATACAGATGCCGGCGGAAAAAGCTGGTCGTGGAGGAAACACGACGGACAAGGAAACGGTAGAAAAATGGAAAAATTCAGTGTTAAAAAACCGTTTACGGTGCTGGTTGCGGTCATCATGGTTCTGATGCTGGGCTTTGTGGCCCTGACCAAAATGCAGACGAACCTCCTGCCGGATGTCAGTACACCGTATCTGATGGTGGTCACGGTCTATCCCGGTGCAAGCCCGGAGCGTGTGGAGAGCGAAGTTTCCGACGTGATGGAAAACGCGCTGGGCACGATCTCCGGCGTGGAAAAGATCACGGCGACCTCGGCAGAAAACTACAACCTTCTGCTGATGCAGTTCAATGAGGGCACCGATATGAACAGCGCACTGGTCAAGGTGTCCAACAAGATCGACCAGACCACGTCCAGCCTGCCAAGCAGCTGCCTGACGCCCTCGATCATCGAGTACAGCCTGAACATGAACGCCTTTATGACCGTGGCCGTCAGCCGCGAGGGAAGCGATGTGTACGGGCTGTCCGATTTTGTCAGCGACACGCTGGTGCCCTACGTCGAGCGCAAGGGCGGTGTGTCCAGCGTTTCCACCAACGGTCTGATCGAAAAACTGGTGCAGGTGCAGCTGAACCAGTCCAAGATCGACGTCATCAACGAAAGACTGCTGGAAGTCATTGACACCCAGCTGGCTGCTGCCAAAGCCCAGCTGGACGACGCTGAGGCCCAGATCAATGCAGGCCGCAAGGAATACGAAAAGCAGCTGAAGAACTTCGGCAACACCGTTTCCGATCAGGTCATGTCCCAGATGGGTACGCAGGTGGCGGACGCCGTCACCATCGTCCGGGATCAGGCGCAGGCCCTTCTGGAAAGTGTCAATCAGCTGATCGGCGTGGTGCAGGAGCCGGAGATCCGGCAGGCTCTCATCGAGGTCCGCGACGGCTTGCAGCACGTGATGGATCAGTTCAACGAGACCGGTATGCGGGATATCGACTCCCTGATCGAGATCGTGGCCGAGCTGCGCACCATCACCGATAAGCTGACCACGGCCCTGCAGCAGCTGCAGGCCCGCCTGAATGTGGAGACCGGTACCGAGGGCAGCACCGCCACCGATTTGGCCGACGACCTGCAGGTGCAGCAGAGCCTGAGCACCATCTACAACACGCTGGAAAGCACCATCAAGGCCATGGACAATGTGCCCGACCTGATGAATTCCTTCTCGCAGGCATTGGGCAGCTATTCCTACCAGCAGCTGAATGCCTATATGCAGTTCAGCGAAGCCCGCGATATGCTGAACAACTATGAGACCCAGTTCAAGGAAGCCCAGCAGCAGTACGAGGACGCCAAGCAGAAAGCCCTCGCCAGTGCGGACGTAGCCAAGATGCTGGACATTGATACGCTGGCACAGCTGATCTACGCCCAGAACTTCTCGATGCCCGCCGGTTATGTGGACGACAAGGACGGCAACTCGTGGCTGCTGAAGGTCGGCGAAGAGTACAACAGCGTGGAGGATATCGAGGGTGCGCTGCTGCTCCATGTGGACGGCTTCGGCGATGTCCGCCTCTCCGACGTGGCCGATGTGGAGATCATCGACAACGCGGAAGAAAGCTACACCCGCCTGAACGGGGAGCGCGCAGCCGTGCTGAAGATCTTCAAGAGCTCCACGTCCAGCGCAAGCACCGTCTCGAGCAGCTGCCTTGAGGCGTTCAGCGAGCTGGAATCCCAGTACGACGGCCTCCATGTCGTGGTGCTGTCCAACCAAGGCAACTACATCACCATCATCGTCAAGAGCATCCTGAGCAGCATGGCCATCGGTGCGGCCCTCGCCATCATCGTGCTGGCCATCTTCCTCAAGGACCTCAAGCCGACCCTCGTTGTCGGCATCAGCATCCCGCTCTCCGTCGTCTTTGCCGTCGCTCTGATGTACTTCACCGGCTTGGATATGAACGTCATGACGCTGGCCGGCCTCTCCCTTGGCATTGGTATGCTGGTGGACAACTCGATCGTCGTCATCGAGAACGTCTACCGCCTGCGCAGCCGCGGCATCCCGGCGGCCCGCGCCGCCGTGATGGGCACCCGGCAGGTCGGAATGTCCATTGTGGCTTCTACCCTGACCTCAATCTGCGTCTTCCTGCCTGTCATTTTCTCTTCCAGCATCGTCCGCAGCCTGCTGCAGCCCATGTCTCTGTGCATCGGCTACTGCTTGGCCGCTTCCCTGATCGTGGCCGTCACCGTCGTTCCGGCAGCATCGGCTACTGTTTTGAAAAAGGCTGAGCCGAAGAAGCTGGCATGGTTTGAGAAGATCCAGAACGGCTACGGCAAGAGCCTTGCATGGTGCCTGAAGCACCGTGCCATCCCGCTGGTGGCTGCCATCGTGCTGCTGGTGTTCTGCGTCTGGCGTGTGGCCTCCATGGGCATCGTCCTGCTGCCGACCATCACCAGCAATGAGGCATCCATCACCCTCTCCACCGACGACAGCCTGAATAAGGAAGAGTCCTATGCGGTGGCCGGTCAGGTGGTCGAGGCCGTCATGGGCGTGGAGAATGTCGAGGAAGTCGGCATCACCACCGATACCAGCGTGGCAGGTCTGGACATCGGCCAGCTGGGTCTGCCCAGTGCCATCACCGACCTGCTGAACGCGGCCAACAGCTACGGCAGCTATAAGCTCAACGTCATGCTCAAGGAGGATCTGTCCTCCACCGATATCGAGACCGCACGGCAGGCCCTTGTGGAGGCCACCAGCGGCATTGAACACTGCACCGCCTCCGTCGAGATCAGCGGTATGCAGGAGCTGACCAGCCAGCTGGCCAGCGGCCTGAGCGTCAAGATCTACGGCACCGACGCCGAGACCCTGAGCAAACTGGGCGACAAGGTCGTGGAGATGGTCAACGAGACCGAGGGCTTCGCCAATGCGACCACCGGCCTCGGCAACGGCGATTCCACCATCAACCTGCAGATCGACCGGGATAAGGTCCGCTCCTACGGCCTGACCGTTGCGCAGGTCTATCAGCAGATCGCCGCCAAGCTGACCACCACCACCACGGCCCAGACCCCGGTCGTCATCGACGGCACCAGCATGAGCGTCCAGATCAGCGACAACCTTGATCCCGTGACCAAGGAAAACATGATGGATCTGACCTTCACCACCAGCGTCATGTCGGCGGACGGCACCACCACCACCGGCACCTGCACGCTGGCGGATATGGCAACATGGGTGGAGGGCACCGCGCCTGACTCCATCACCAGCGAGAACCAGACCCAGTACATCACCGTCACCGCCGATACGCTGGATGGTTACAACACCACCGTCCAGTCCCGTGAGCTGCAGAAGAAGCTGGACGACTTCGCCCAGACCAGCGAAATGCCGGACGGCTGCTCCTTCTCGCTGGGCGGCGAGTCCGATACTGTCAACTACATGGTCAACGAGATGGTCCAGTGGATGGCACTGGCTCTGCCCTTCGTCTACCTTGTCATGGTGGCCCAGTTCCAGAGCCTGCTGTCCCCCTTCATCGTCCTGTTCACGGTGCCTCTGGCCTTCACCGGCGGCCTGCTGGGTCTGCTGGCGACCGGCCAGCAGCTGACCATGATCTCCCTGATGGGCTTCATCGTCCTGATGGGTACCGTCGTCAACAACGGCATCGTCTTTGTGGACTACGCGAACCAGCTCCGCTTGGGCGGCATGGACCGCCGTGCGGCCCTGATCGCCACCGGCAAGACCCGTATGCGCCCCATCCTGATGACCACCCTGACCACGGTTCTGGCCATGCTCCAGATGGTGTTCAGCGACGATATGGCAAGCCAGCTGATGAGCGGCATGGCCATCGTCATTATCTGCGGTCTGTCCTACGCGACCCTGATGACCCTGTACATCGTCCCCATCATGTACGACATCCTCTTCAAGAAGCCGCCGCTCAGTGTGGACATCGGCGACGAAGAGCACTTTGACGACATCCCCGACGATGCCGCCGAGTTCCTCGCCGAAGCCAACGCCCAGCCGCAGGCATAAAACCCAATCAAAGCACGAGAGCCGCTTCCGGTTTGCTGCATTGGCAGGCCGGAGGCGGCTCTTTTGGCATATCTGCACTTTGTTCGCAGGAAACATTGCAGTTTTGACAAAAAATATCTCGAAAATTTGGCGTATCATTCTAAAACGAACCGCACACAATGGACGAAAACTGTGATATAATCATAATAATCTAGGATATACCCGAGAGTGTGTATCGACCAAAGAAGCACGAAGGAGGCGAGCCCTGTGGCACAGTTTCGTTCCATGCCGTTTGGCGTGACCAAGAACGGCGAAAAGGTCAACGAATATACGATTTTCAATCCCGGCGGACTTGAGGTCAGTGTGCTGAACTACGGCTGTGTGATCAAAAACATTCTGGTCCCCACCAAGCACGGGCCGGTGGACGTTGTGGTCGGGCATGATACGCTGGCGGATTATGAGGGGGACTTCGATTCCCCCAGCAGCACTTGCTGCGGAGCCTTTGTAGGCCGGTACGCCAACCGGATCGAGAACGCAGTGTTCAGCGTGGGCGGCCGGGCCTATCATCTGGAACCGAACAGCGGCCCGAACCACCTGCACGGCACCTTTCCGCGCAAGGTCTATGATGTCAAGATGTTCGGCGACACTCTGCTGATGGAGGCCGAAAGCCCCGACGGAGAGGACGGTTTCCCCGGGAAACTCAAGATCTCGGTGCGGTACATCCTGTCGGGCGACAACGCCCTGCGGATGGATTACCGGGTGTCCTCCGACGCGGATACCATCGTCAACCTGACCAATCATACGTACTTCAATCTGGACGGCGGCGGCGACGTACTGAACCAGAAGCTCCGGATCTATGCGTCCCGCTATCTCGAGAGCCGGAACGACGGCTGTCCCACCGGACAGATCCTGCCCGTGGCCGGCACGCCGATGGATTTCCGCACCGGCAAGCCGCTGGGCCGGGACATCGACACCGGCTATCCCCAGACCACCATGGTGGGCGGCGGCTTCGACCACTGTTACGTCATCGACCGGGATCGCGGTTCCAGCCAGAGTCTCTGCGCGTGGGCGTCCAGCGATAAGAGCGGCATCAGCATGAAGATGTACACCACCCAGCCGGGCGTTCAGCTCTACACCGGCAATTTCCTGCAGGACTGCCCCACTCCGGGCAAGGGCGGCGTCCCGCTGCAGAAATACGGCGGCTTTGCGCTGGAGACCCAGCACTTCCCCTGCAGCCCGTCCCACCCCGAGTTCCCAACCACCATGCTCCGGGCCGGAAAAGTGTTCCGGGCCAATACGACCCTGCGCTTCTTCACCGGAAAGCAGTGCGGCAGCCTGTAACAACTGACATTCCCGCTTTGTGGATGCGCCTCTCCCGCAAGGGAGAGGTTTTTGTTTTACCGGGCGGCGTTTCTCCCATTTGCACAAAACGAAAATTCTCTCCATGTCAAATTGACGAAAACTTCCCGCAAATCATTTGTTGAAATGAAAATGTGCAACAAAACTGCATTCAAATAAAAATACCGGTACTTGATTCTCTGGCGCAAAAGCGGTATCCTTTAGGCAGTAAGGGCGATGCTCTGAGACAAACAACATTGGGGAATAGAGAGGTACTGGATATGGCAATTCTGGTTTCCGGCGGTGCGGGCTACATCGGCAGCCACACCTGCATTGAACTTCTGAACGCTGGCTACGACGTCGTGGTGGCGGATAACTACTACAATGCTTCTCCCGTGGTTCTGGACCGGGTCAAGCAGATCACCGGCAAGGATTTCCGCTTCTACAACGCGGACATGACCAAGCACGAGGACGTGGAGAAAATCTTCACCGAGTGCCCGGACATCACCGCCGTCATCCAGTTTGCGGCATACAAGGCCGTCGGTGAGAGCGTCTCCAAGCCCATCGAGTACTACTACAACAACCTGAACTGCACGCTGGTCATTCTGGACGTGATGCGCCGCCACAACTGCAAGAACTTCGTGTTCAGCTCCTCCGCCACCGTTTACGGCGACCCGGCCAGCGTGCCCATCACCGAGGATTTCCCGGTGGGTGCCACCACCAACCCCTACGGCACCACCAAGGCTTTCACCGAGCGGATCCTGACCGATGTCTGCAAGGCGGACCCGACCCTGAACGTCGCCCTGCTGCGCTACTTCAACCCCATCGGCGCGCACAAGTCCGGCCTGATCGGTGAGGACCCCAACGGCATCCCCAACAACCTGATGCCCTACATCGCCAAGGTCGCCGTCGGCAAGCTGGAAAAGGTCCATGTCTTTGGCAACGACTATCCCACCCCGGACGGCACCGGTGTCCGCGACTACATCCACGTCGTCGATCTGGCCCGCGGCCATGTCTGCGCCATCCGCAAGCTGGAGACCAACTGCGGCCTCTTCATCTGCAACCTCGGCACCGGCCACGGCTACAGCGTGCTGGAGGTCATCCACGCCTTCGAGAAGGCCTGCGGCAAGAAGATCCCCTATGTCATCGACCCGCGCCGCCCCGGTGATATCGCCGAGTGCTATGCCGATCCTTCCAAGGCCAAGCGCGAGCTGGGCTGGGAGGCGGAGTACGGCATCGAGCAGATGTGCGCCGACAGCTGGAACTGGCAGCAGAAGAACCCGGACGGCTATCATACCGCAGAGTAAGAGCCGCGACCGGAATAACAGGGGTGTATCTCAGCCCAAAATGAGACAGTTATAAGCAACAACAAGCCCGCACCCTGGAAACTTCCGGCGTGCGGGCTTGTGTGTTATACAGGATTAGGTTTCAAGGTCAGCCTTACTTCCGCTTGCTGCGGGTGCGGGTCTTGGTGACAGCGGTGGTGGGTTTGACGGCCGGCGTCAGGTTCGGCTTGAGGGTGACGGCCTTAGTATCCGGCTCGCCGAGAGCCAGCACTTCGGCCAGCTGCTTCTGGGCGTCGTCGTTGCCGGCGTCGGTCACGGCCAGCGTGTCGGCGTAGAACTGCTCCATCTCCTCGCGGGTGGAGAAGTTGGCGACGTACATCTGGTTGCCCATGGCACCGGACAGGGCGTCCGGGATGCGGTCCACCATCTTCATGTTGGGCTGGTACTTCTGCATCAGCTGCTCGTGGCTGTACACGAAGTGCTTGCCGTCCCGACGGCCGGCGAAAGCGCAGTAGTAGTGCTCGCCCACCGGCAGGTCGGTGCCGCCGAAGGCGATCATATCGGCCCAGATCTTGTAGACGTTGGTGGAGCGTGCAAAGTTGATCATGTCCGGGGTGAAGCCGCCGCAGGGACGCATATTGACCTCGAGGGCGACGATCTGGCCCTTTTTGCCCATGCTGGCCTGATCCTCGGTCATCCGGAAGAACTCGAAGTGGATGAACCGGCTCTTGACGCCGAAGCTCTTGACGGCGGCGCGGCCGGCGGCACGGGTGTCCTCGGGCAGGTCCTTGATGATGTAGTAGATGGAGTTGTCGTCGTTGTTCACGATGTCCATGATGGAGACGGGGCTGACATTGCCGGCCTCAAAGATGGGGTTGCCGTGGGCGTCGATGATGGCGTCGTAGCTGTTGACCTCGGCGTGGACGAACTCTTCCATGATGTAGCTCACGTCAGGATGATTCAGGGCCTTGTAGTTCAGGAACGATTTCAGCTCTTCGTCGCTGGACAGCTTGTGGGTATCGGAGGCACCCACGCCATTGTCCGGCTTGACCACCACCGGGTAGCCCACCGACTGGATGAACTTCTTGCAGCCCTCAAAATCGTCCACCATGTGGTACCGGGCGGTGGCAATGCCGGCTTTCTGGTAGTATTCCTTCATCTTGCTCTTGTACTTGATGCGGGGCATATCCTCGGTCTGGAAGCCGGAGGTGATGTGGAAATCGGTGCGCAGGGCGGCATCCCGCTCCAGCCAGTACTCGTTGTTGGACTCCAGCCAGTCAATGCGGCCGTACTTGAAGGCGAAGAAGGCCACGGCGCGGTAAACTTCGTCGTAGTTCTCGAGGCTGCCGACCTTGTAGTATTCGTTCAGGCTGTCCTTCAGCTCGGGCTTCAGCTCGTCGTAGGGCTGGTCGCCGATGCCGAGGACGTTCATGCCGTTGTTCTTCAGCTCACGGCAGAACTGCCAGTAGTTGGTCGGGAAATTGGGGGAGATAAAAATAAAATTCTGCATAGACAAATTCCTTTTCTTTTAACGTAGCGTGCTTACCCCATAATATACGGCATAAAATAAGCCACCTGCTGATACCACCAGTTCCAGTCGTGGGCCACATCGGTGCCCCAGAGATCGACCCAGATGGGGATGTCCTTCTCGGCGAAGATCTGCTTGAGCCGCTCGGTGGTCTCCGGCTGCTCCCACGGGCCGCGGCCGCAGCAGATGACTGCCTTCTTCCGGCGGTAGAGATCCATATAGGGATGGTCGGCGGGCAGGTTGGGCATATAGTCTACCGGCGAGTTCATATAGACCACATCGTCCATGTAGTCGCCGAAGCCGTAGCGGGTGGTGTAGATGCCGCTGAGGGCTAGACACCCATCGAACATATCCGGGTGGCGGAGATACAGGTTGACCGCGTGGGTCGCGCCGAGGCTGCAGCCGAAGGCGATGACGCCCGGGTTGCTGTCCCAGCCGTTCCGCTCGCAGGCGATGTGCTGGATCTTGGGCACGGCCTCGTCGGTGATGTACCGCTGCCACTGCTCGTAGCGGCGGATCCGCCAATAGGGGTCGCCGTTTGCGTCCGACCATGTTTCCTTGTCCAGCGTGTCGATGGAGATCACCATCAGCTGGCCGGACTCGATCCACGGGGCCAGCGTGTCGGCCATGTGGAAGTCCTCAAAGTCGAAGAAGCGGCCATCCTGACAGGGGATGAACAGCATGGGCCGACCGGCATGGCCGTACACATTGCACTCCATCTCCCGGCCCAGAGCCGGGCTGTAATCCTTGAAATACTGCGTTTCCATATATACTTCCCTCCTCAAAAAATGGGGATGCTCAGTGCTCTTCCAGCCCATACATCAGGGTATGGAACACGAAGGGCAGCTGTTTCTCCCAGCTGGCTTCGCTGTGGGTGCCGCCGGGAACCACCCGGGCCGTCAGATTGATGCCCCGGGCAAAGATCTTGTTGCACATCTCGCCGAAGCCCTTCCGCATTCCCTCATGGTTGCCCATCTCCCGGGAGCCGTAGTCCATGTAGAGGACAGTGCCGGAGGCCAGCTTGGTGCGGGCGGTCAGCTGCATCAGAGCTTCGGGGGCCACCCAGATGGACGGTGACAGTGCGGCGGCGCGGCCGAACACGTCGTTGTACTGCAGCAGTGCGTACAGGCTCATCAGGCCGCCCATGGAGCTGCCGCCGATGAAGGTGTGGCTGCGGTCCGGCAGGGTGCGGAAGCTGGCGTCGATGAAGGGCTTGAACTCGTGGATATACCAGTTCAGGGTGTCTTTGCCCTTGCCGTCGAAATGGCCGAACTGCTTGTCGTCGAACCGGTAGGGCGAATACTCCACCAGACGCTCGTTGTTGGCACCGGCGTTGCACTCCACGGCTGCCACGATCACCGGGGTATCGGTGTAGTCGAGATAATCTGCCATCCCCCAGCTCTTGCCGAAGGTAGCGTCCTCGTCAAAAAAGACATTCTGGCCGTCGAACATATACAGCACCGGGAACCGGCGGTCGGGTTCCCGCTCATACATGGTGGGCAGGTAGACGTATGCCCTGCGCTCTTCCATTCCGCCCACAGCCGGATAATTTACGGTCCATTTTTCGATCATACTGCAAATCCCTCTCGTTTCCTGTCCGGCTCCCCGAAATTGGGAGTCCTCCTGCAAAACCTAGTTTAACACCGTAAAGCACCAAATGCAATTCCCGGCGCAAATTTGCAGCGCACAACTTTTTGGCTGGGCTTGCGATGCCGGGCGGACGCCCGGATACAGCAAACGCCGCCCGGCGTTGCACCCGGCGGCGTTTGCACAAATTCTGAACAGGAAAACCAGCGGAGGATCAGTTCTTCTTCTCGACGGGAACGATCCAGCCCTTGGTATCGGGGATCTTGCCCCACTGCATACCGGTCATGGTGTCATACAGCTTCTGGGTGACAGGGCCGATCTTGCCGTCGCCGATGTAAGCGTGCTCACCCTTCCAGACCAACTCCTTGACCGGAGAAACGACAGCGGCGGTGCCGGTGCCGAAGACCTCTTCCAGCTTGCCGTCGCGGGCAGCCTGCATGATGTCAGCAATGGCCAGCTTGCCCTCGATGACCTCATAGCCCCAGTCCTTCAGCAGCTCGATGCAGCTGCGGCGGGTGACGCCGGGCAGAACGGTGCCGACGGTGGCAGCGGTGTACACCTTGCCGTCGATCTTGAACATGATGTTCATGCTGCCGACTTCCTCGACGTACTTCTTCTCAACGCCGTCCAGCCACAGCACCTGTGCGTAGCCCTGCTCCTCAGCCAGCTCGCCGGCCTTGATGGAAGCAGCGTAGTTGCCGCCGCACTTGGTGAAACCGGTCAGGCCGGGAGCGGCACGGATGTAATCATCTTCAACGTAAATGCGGACGGGGTTGATGCCCTCAGCATAGTAAGCACCCGACGGAGCACAGATGATGCAGAAGATGTAGTTCTTGGAAGCATGGACGCCCAGACCCACGTCGTTTGCAAAGACGAAGGGACGGATGTACAGGGAAGCACCGTCTGCGTGCGGAACCCAGTCGCGGTCCACATCCACCAGCGTCTCAACGGCCTGAATGTAATCCTCCACCGGGATCTTCGGGATGCACAGACGGTCGGCAGAATCCTGCATACGCTTTGCGTTGCAGTCGGGGCGGAACAGCTGGATGGTGTCATCCGCGGTGCGGTAAGCCTTCATGCCCTCGAAAATTTCCTGTGCGTAGTGGAAAACGACGGTTGCAGGGTCCAGCTCAAACGGAGCATAGGGGACGATGCGGGGGTTGTACCAGCCCTTGCCCTCGGTGTAGTCCATGACGAACATATGGTCGGTGAACTTCTTGCCGAAGCCCAGCTTGGTCTCGTCCTGCGGTTTCTCCTTGGGAGAAGTGGTACGAGTGATTTTGATATCCAACATGATAAATTTTCCCTCTTTTCTGATCTCACACAGGCGGAACGCGCGGCGGCGCAAGCCCGCATTCCCAATGCCGAATGTTGATATCTATTATAATAGGATGGTAGGATTTTGCAAGCAACCGAAAAATCTTTCATCTTTACCGGGTGTAAGTTGTCGCAAATTGTGATAGAATAGAGGAACAAACCTCTCCGTCATCCCTTCGGGATGTCACCTCCCCTATAGAGAGGAGGCCTTGGCAGTCGGGCACAAGCCTGATGGGATTGCCAAAGGCTCTCCTACTAGGAGAGCTGGCGAGCGCAGCTCGACTGAGAGGTTGGACGAAGCAAAAACCTGACCGATGGCGAAAAGCTGGAAAGGATACTTTATGATAAACGGTGTGATTTTTGATATGGACGGCCTGATGTTCGACACCGAGAAGATGTGGGCGACCTTCTGGGAGCCGGCATTGGCGGAGCTGGGCCTGCCCTACAAAGAAGGACTGGACGAAGCTGCCCGCGGAACTTCTGGCGAAACGATGCGCGGGATCCTGCGGAGCTTCTACGGAGAAAACTGTGATGTGGAAGCCATCATCGAGAGCTTGCACAAGGTCGCAGACAAAGCGTTCGAGCCGCCGGTGCCGAAAAAGCCCGGCATCGACGAGCTGCTGGCATGGCTGGACGAGCAGCATATCCCCATGGCGGTGGCTTCTTCCAGCCGGGAAAAGATGATCCGCCACCACCTCGACAACTGGAACATGACCCATTACTTCAAGGCCATCGTCTCCGGCCAGCACGTCACCCACTCCAAGCCCGACCCGGAGATCTTCCTTCTCGCGGCTGAAAAGCTGGGTGTGGATCCGGCCCACTGCCTTGTGCTGGAGGACAGCTACAACGGTGTGCGCGCCGGTGCCGCCGGCGGCTTTGTCACCGTCATGGTGCCCGACCTCATGCTGCCCGACGATGAAATGCGCCGCCTTTACACCGCCGAGTGCAAGAGCCTGTATGAGGTTCTGGATAAATTGAAAAAGAACGAACTGTAATTAAACTACGATAAAAAAGCTGCTGTACGGAAGATGACGCCGTGCAGCAGCGTTTTTTGCAGAATAAAACTTTATAAATTTCCGTACTTCCGCAGAACCGCCTGCACTTCGTCCTCCGTCAGTTTCCGGACGGGGGCGGGCTTTTCGTTGCCCTTGCGGAGGGCGAGCCACCAAGTGGAGAGGCCCAGCCAGCCGTTTTTATAGGCGGTATGGGGCGTGCGGCCCACGCAGGTGAAGCCGAGCTTTTCGTGGAAACGTTCGCTGGCGGGGTTTGGGTCTGCGACAAGGGCGTAGACGTTCCAGTAGCCCATCTGTTCCAGCAGATCCAGCAGGGCGTTGTAGAGCACATCGCCGACGCCCAGCCCGCGGGCATCGTGGGCGCAGTAGATGGTGCTCTCCACGGCCCAGTCGTAGGCCTCCCGCTCGTGCCAGCGGTGGGCGCAGGCATAGCCCAGCAGTTTGCCGTCGGCGTTCCGCGCGAGGAGCAGCGGGGCCACGTTCAGAGTGTTCTCCACCCACGCTTCGTATTCTTCGAGGGTGGACGGCGTGATCTGGAAGGTCGCGGTGTGATTTAAGACATACCAGTTGTAGACTTCGAGGATGTCGGCGGCATCGGCTTTGGTCGCAACGGAGAGGTGCGGCAGGTTCTTCTTGCGCCATGCGGTGCAGAGGGCCTCCTTCTGCGCTTTCGGCAGCTTTTTCAGGGCGGCTTCCCGGCGCAGAGCCTCGGATTTGTCTGCACATCGCTCAAGATAGGCGAACTGCTTGGCTCCCAGTGCCCGGGTGCATTTGGCCCCCTTCCCCGTCTTGTGGGCGTGGAGCCGGGCTGCCGGGTCGTTGGTCCAGCCGGTGTAGAGCTGGCCGCCGGCACACCGCACCATATAAACGTATGCGTCCGATTTTTCTTCTTCCGGCATGATTACAGCCTCCCGTTATTCTTTAACACCTGACGGCAGGCGGCAAGAGCTGTCTCCTTGTCCTTGGCGGTGATGAGGAACCGGCTGGCATGGCAGAAGCTGATGCCCTCGATGCCGCTCTTCTGTTCGATGACTTCCTGCGGCTGGCCGGCCCACGACTGGGGGAAGGGCAGCTTGGGTTTCTTGGTCTTATGGTCGGTTACGCACTGAGCACTCCAACCGCCCCGCTGACTGGGATAGACCACAAAGAGGGCGTCGGTCTTGTACAGGCCGTTCTTCCACGGCAGATAACAGGGCAGCACCACGATGCCGTCGCGGGAATTTTTGTATGCCTGCTGGACTTTTTCGTCGGCGCGGTTGACCGCGTTGGCACTGTCGATCTGGTGCTCGAGGATCTGCTTGGCCACGGCCACGGCCTTGAAGAAGCAGGTGTCCTGATCTTCCTTCGAGTCCCAGACCGGGTTGAAGAAGCCGATGGCGTCGCACAGGCTGTTCTGCTCGCCGGTGTTGTCGTTCAGATCCAGCGGCTGGATGAAGTTCTCATCGATGAGTCGGGCCTGCCGCTCGCCCACCAGACCGGGGCCAAGCACCCGCCAGAGCAGGCCGAAGGCGGCGTAGGGCACGCCGTTGGCGCGGTACTCACGGGGTTCCTGATGGTGGTCGAACATTCCAAAGCCGATGTCGTATACGATGCCGTCGAAGTCATCCGGCACCACAAAGCCCCGGGTGATCTTGATGTCCGGGCGGAGGATCTGCAGCAGCGCGGTGGCAAACACGTCGTCTGCGTGGAATTTACCGGCGTGCGTAAAACCGTTTGCGGGAATTTTCATGGGTCATTACCTCATTCTAAGATGTTTGCCTTCAGTATAACACATTCCGGCGCAGGGTACAAACAAAAACGCCTTGACAGGGCCGGGCCGCTGTGTTAAAATTGCTTCAAATTTGAACAATACAAATTTGAAGCGCACAAGGAGGGACGACCGATTGAACCCCAACAACAATCCCAGCATGGAATTTGCCTTAAAAACCGCTGTGGCGTACAGTGCGGTCTGCAAGCCGCTCTGTCAGGAATTGAAGATCCCGCAGACGGCGTTTGATATCCTGCTCTTCCTCGCCAACAACCCCTCGTACAAGACGGCCAGCGACATCGTGGAGGTGCGCAAGATCAAGGCGAACCTTGTCTCGGTCAACGTGGACCGTCTTGTGCAGGAAGGGTATCTGGTCCGGGAGGCCGTCGAGGGCGACCGGCGCAAGACCCAGCTGATCTGCACCGAAAAGGCAGTTCCCATCGTGGCACGGGGCCGGAAACTGCAGCGGGAATTTGGCGAACGGCTGCTGGAAAACATCGACCCGGAGACCCGGAACGCCTTTTTCCGGGCAACCGAGATCATCGGCCGGAACGTGGATGCGATTCTGGAAGGAGAACACTGAAATGCAGATCTTATATACCCTGCTCGTGACTTTTTTCGCCGGTATGGGCGCGGGCCTCGGCACCGGCTTTGCCGGCATGAGCGCGGCGGCCGTCATCAGCCCCATGCTCATCACCTTTCTGGGAATGGACCCTTATATGGCGGTCGGCATCGCCCTCTCATCCGATGTGCTGGCCAGCGCAGTTTCGGCTTACACCTACCATAAAAACAAGAATCTGGACATCCGGAACGGCCTCATCATGATGGCGAGCGTGCTGGTGTTCACGGTGGTCGGCAGTTACGTTGCCAGCCTTGTTCCCTCCACCACCATGGGCGGGTTCTCGGTGTTCATGACCTTCCTGCTGGGCATCAAGTTCATCGTCAAGCCGGTCATGACCACCAAGGAGGCCATGCAGGGCGTCTCGGCGAAAAAGCGGGCCATCCAGTCCATCGTCTGCGGCGTGGTGATCGGCTTCATCTGCGGCTTCATCGGCGCAGGCGGCGGCATGATGATGCTTCTGATCCTGACCAGTGTGCTGGGCTACGAGCTGAAAACCGCCGTCGGCACCAGCGTGTTCATCATGACCTTCACGGCCCTGACCGGTGCGGTTTCCCACTTTGTCATCGGCGGCATCCCGGATGTGACGGTGTGGGTGCTCTGCATCCTCTTCACCCTGCTCTGGGCGCGGATCGCGGCGGTCTTTGCCAACAAAGCCGATGCCAAGACCCTCAACCGCGCCACCGGCATCGTCCTCGTCGTGCTGGGCGTGGTCATTATGGGATTCAAGCTGCTGACCTGATTTTTGAACTCTATAACGAAGAAAGAGCCTGTGTCACGGGATATCCCGGATACAGACTCTTTCTTACCTTGCTGATTGCTTCACACCAATTTTTATGTTATACTCTCTTTGCTGCCCTTCTTCCATCCGCGCAGCGGAAGGGAGGTGAATGGTGTGGAGTACATTATAAACTTCTTTGTCTCGGTCGGAGCACAGGTGGTCGGATACTTCCTGTGCAAGTGGCTTGACCCGGACAAGTGCAAGGGCGAGTAAGCACACGCCCCCTAGAGAGTTGCAGCTCTCTAGGGGGCATTTTTTGCGTGAATGGTGCGGATACTTTATAAACTTCTTCGCACCTTTAGTATATGCAAAAACGAAAAAAAGTCAAGAGCTTCGCGCAAAAGTTCATTTTTAAGACATGGAACCAGCTGACCCGGACAAATTACTTCTCCTCAATGGTCGAATGCTCAATGACATAATCGGCAGCGCGGCGGATGCCCTCGTTGCGGCGCATGGCCTCGACGTTGGTGTTGGCCTTGATCTCTTCGAGGGTCTTCTTCATCCGGTCAGCACGCTCCTGCAGGGTCTTATTGATCTCTTCCTCGGTGGGGAGCAGATTCTCATTCTGAGCGACCTGCAGCAGGGCCATCCGTGCACGGGTGTTATTCTCGGCGGCGGCGTGGACAGCGGAGGTGAAACTCTCGCGGGTCTGGTGAATCTGGCTCAGGTAGCGGTCGAGGCTCATCCGCTGCATCTGAAGCTGCTGCTGCACCCGCTCCATCTCCTGCTGGTAGGTGGTCTCGATCAGGACGCTGGGCAGATTGCCCTCGGCGGCCTTGGCCAGCTGGGTCAGGATCTGATCCTTGGCACGGTTCATGGCACTGGCGTGCTTGCCATCGTAGAGCTGCTGCTTGATCTGAGCGCGGAACGCGTCCATGGTATCGACCTTGCCGACCTTCTTGGCGAAATCGCTGTTCAGGGCGGGCAGCTGGCGGACACAGACGTCGATCAGGTTGATCTTGAACACGGCGGGCTTGCCGGCCAGATCCTTGACATGGTAGTTGGCCGGGAAGGTCACGGTGATCTCGAACTCTTCGCCGCCCTTGTGCCCGAGGATGCCGTCCTCAAAGCCCGGGATCATCCGGCCGCTGCCCAGCTGCAGGGTCTGGTTCTTGGCGGAACCGCCGGCGAATACCTTGCCGTCAATGGAGCCTTCGTAGTCCATGTGGACGATGTTGCCCTTGACGGCCGGGCCCTTGTGGGGCACCAGCTCGGCCGCAGCCTGACGGCGGCGTTCAAGCACATTGTCGATCTCCTTGTCGGTGACGGCCGGGGTGACACACTCGGCCTTGAAACCGGTGGTCTGGGTCAGGTTCAGCTCCGGCTGCAGAGCGGTGGTGGCGGTGGCCACAAAGCCCTCGTCCTTCTTGACGCTGACCAGATCATACACCGGCTCGTCCACGGCCTTGAAACCGTGCTCAGCCATGGCTGCCTCATACAGTGCGGGAACGTCCCGATCCATCAGGTCGTTGATCGCATCATACCAGAAGGTATGCTCGCCGCGGTCGGCTTCGATCTGGGCGCGGTCAGCCTCGCCCTTGGCAAAACCCCGGATCGTGTAGGAAGCGCGGGTGCGCTCGTATACGGCGTTGGACGCAGTTTCCAGTTCCTCAGCGGTTGCGCTGAAGGTCATTTTGCAGACACTCTTTTCGGGCGTTTCCACGCTTACCAGTTTCATAGGATTTCCCTCCGTGATACCCCTGAACAGGGCGAATTCAAACATTAGTAAAGTTATTATAGCACAAACAGACCAAAAGCGGTATAATAAAAAAGCATAAAAACAGGAAAAAAGAAAGGATGTGCAGCGAATGCGCTTGTTTGACGTTCTGGGGCCGGTCATGATCGGCCCGTCGTCCAGCCACACTGCGGGTGCGGCCAAGATCGGATACACGGCACAAAAACTGCTGGGGGATATTCCGGCGGAGGCGGATATCGGGCTGTACGGGAGCTTTGCCACCACCGGCAGGGGCCACGGCACCGACCGTGCACTGGTGGCTGGGCTGCTGGGTCTCCGCCCGGACGATCCGCGCCTGCCGGACAGCTTCGCACTGGCCAAGGCACAGGGGATGAAATTCACCATTCATCCGGTGGAACTGCGTTCAGCACATCCCAATACGACCGTCCTTACCTTAAAAAGCAAGGCGGGCCGGGTGCTGTCCATGCAGGCGGCTTCGGTCGGCGGCGGACGTATCCGGGTGACCGAGATCGACGGCGTGTCGGCAGATTTCGGCGGCGACAGCAACACCCTGATCATTCACAACGAAGATACGCCCGGCTGCATTGCCGAGGTGACCATGTCGCTGGCCCAGCGGCGGATCAACATCGCGTCGATGCAGGTGTTCCGGGCGGCTTCCGGCGGCTATGCCGTCATGGTGCTGGAGTGCGATTCCCACATCCCCAAAGTGCTGGAACAGCAGATGGCCCAGATGCCCGGCATCCGGAAGGTCACCTGCCTGAATGTGGACGAGCCGGAAGAAAACGCGGAGGATTGAGCAATGTCATTTTTGTCCTGTGAAGAGATGCTGGCCGCCGCACGCAGCCAGAACATATCCCTGTCCGAAGCCATCCTGCGCAGCGATCTGGCCGAGAGCCGTCTGACCGAGGAACGGAGCCGGGAATCCATGCACCATCTGTGGCAGGTGATGCAGGCCACCAGCCGGGATTACGACCCGGCCCAGCGGAGCCGGAGCGGACTGTCCGGCGGCGACGCCGCCAAGGTGGAGCAGGCACACCAAGAAGGCCGTCTGCTGGGCGGCGATTATCTTTCTGCCGTCACCGCCGAAGCCCTGAAAACCGCCGAATGCAACGCCTGCATGAAGCGGATCGTAGCGGCCCCCACCGCGGGCAGCTGCGGCGTGCTCCCGGCGGTGCTGCTGCCGCTGGCCCGGATGGGTGAAGCCGATGAGGACGCCATCTGCGACGCGCTCTATGTAGCCGCCGGTTTCGGTCAGGTCATCGCCGCCCGCGCCACCCTCGCAGGTGCAGAGGGCGGCTGTCAGGCCGAGGTGGGAGCTGCCAGTGCCATGGCTGCGGCCGCGCTCTGCCACCTCAAGGGCGGTACGCCGGAACAGTGTGCCTGCGCCGCGGCCATGGCTCTGGGCAACCTGCTGGGCCTTGTCTGCGATCCGGTGGCCGGCCTTGTGGAAGTCCCCTGCGTCAAGCGGAACGTGGTCGGTGCGGTGAACGCCGTCACCTGCGCGAATATGGCTCTTGCCGGTGTAGATTACGCCATCCCCTGCGATGAGGTCATCGACGCCATGGGCCGCGTCGGAAGCCTTCTCTCCCCCGACCTCCGGGAGACCGGACAAGGCGGCCTTGCCGCTACGCCTACCGGCGTCCGGATCGCCAAACGTCTGGCCGAGGAAGCGTAAACCTGAAAATCCGCTGCCGACCAGACGAAAAGACGTTCTTTTTGAAAAAGATCGAAAATATTTCAAAAAACCTGTTGACAAACCGGCCTCCGAGTGATAAAATACATTATGTTCCGAACGGAATGTATGCGTTGGTAGCTCAGCTGGATAGAGTGACTGACTACGAATCAGTAGGCCGGG